>DQSX01000016.1 GCA_015663065.1 Sulfurovum sp. | reverse complement strand
TGCTTGTGACACTCATTTACTTTGTCATCGCTATGGGATCTGTGCTTGCCATACCTGTAGAAGATTTGATAAAAAACAAAGAGTATGCTCTTGCATCAGGTGCTGCTGAAATCATGGGAGATTTGGGACAAAACCTTGTTATTATAGGAGCGATACTTGCTACCTCTTCTGCCATATCGGGTACGATGTTTGGTTCATCACGTCAGATGGCACGTATAGCAGATGATGGGTACTTACCCACAATACTCTCCTTGCGAAGACAACACATACCAACCTATGCAATACTCGCTATGACCAGTACGGCCACCTTACTTATCTTAGTGGGAGGACTACAACTCATACTGGAATTTGGAAGTATTACTTTTTTACTTGTCTCATTACTTATGGCGATAGCAAACTTTAAAATAAGAAAACAAACTAACTCATCCACACTCTTTACTCTAATTTCTATAGGTGGATTGAGTGTGGGTTCTGTCCTAATCTTGATATATGAATATCAAACCAATCCTGAGCAAATGTTTTTTATAGTCATATTGTACTTATTACTGGCCCTTACTGCATGGGGATATGCGAAAATGACTAAAAATAAAGCATAGGAGCATAGGTGATTCATGTTTTATTGCTTTGCAACAAAACACAAATCACCAGACCCCTCTGCTTCTAATCAACCCATACTTTTCACATTATTTGATCGCCAACATACGTTCAAGTGCAAGATTCGCATATTTTGCAACTTCAGGATCGATCACTATTTCATTGATCGGTTTGCCATCTTCTATGGACTTCAAAGTATTATACAGGTCTTCCAGAGTTGTCTCATTCATCGTCGGACATTCTGGTTTTGTCGAAGAGAGCACATAAGTGTTTCCCTTTCTCATACGGTTGACCAAATTGTACTCTGTACCCACTGCCACTTTTTCTTCCGGGTCAAGCTCCTGTACATACTTGATAAGCTGGGATGTTGAGCCTGAAAAATCTGCTGCCAAAACAACACTCGGATCACATTCAGGGTGTACCGCTATTTTGATACCGGGGAATTTGTTACGGTAAAATTCTATGTCATCCACTGTAAAGAGCTGGTGTACGGAACAAAAACCGTTAAAACAGATGATATCTGCCTCTTTGGGGTCACACTCTTTTCCATCTATCTCAACACCGATCACACAGGATTTCAGTCCCATCTGTATGGCAAAGTTCTGTCCCAGGCATCTGTCAGGCACAAAAAGGATCTTCTTTCCTGTCTCCAAACCTTTTTCTATGATCTTAAAGGCATTGGAGGAGGTACAGACATACCCGCCCATCTCTCCTACTTTGGCTTTGACCGAAGCATCAGAGTTGATGTAGGTTATAGGCAAAATATCTTCTTTGGCAATGCCTCTGTCCACCATATACTGCACAGACTCTTCAAAGTAGGCACCATCCATCATACGTGCCATGGCACAACAGGCGATCTTTGGCATCAACACACGTTTCTCCGGAGCGATCACTTTGACCGACTGTCCCATGAACCCTACACCGCAAAAAACTACCCAGGGGTTATTGTCTGCTTTGGATCTGCGTGCCAGTTCAAGACTGTCTCCCGTAATATCTGCCATATCAAACACTTCATCACGTTGATAATAATGTGCCACTACGGTCACATCCAATTCTTTTTTAAGTCTGTTAATTTCAGCTTTATAATCCATACCCATGTCATACCTCGCAGTTAAATTGTGGCTATTTTAGCAAAATTCGGCTAAAATTGCATCATAAATAAAAATTGTGGAATAATAATGAATGAAAATATAATACTTTATCTTGCAGCTTACCTCATAGCAGGGATCCCTTTTGGCTACCTTTTGGCCAAAAAATTTGCCGGTGTGGATATTAAAAATGAAGGAAGCGGCAATATTGGGGCGACCAATGTACTGCGTGTCGTCAAAGAGAAAGACCCTAAACTTGCCAAAAAACTGGGTGCAGCAACACTCTTTTTGGATGCTATTAAAGGTATCTTGGTCATACTTGTGGCAAAAATGCTCGGCGCTCCGGAGTCTGTACTCTGGACCATTGCAGTCCTCGCCGTTATTGGACACTGTTTTTCAGCCTTTTTGTTTTTTGAAGGCGGAAAAGGTGTGGCTACAGGTTTCGGAGTACTTCTGATCATGATGCCTATCCCTGCAGTGATCGCCATAGCAGTATGGCTGGGAGCAAGCAAAGGTTTGAAGATCTCTTCACTCTCTTCTCTCATCGGTCTGGTAGCGTTTATCATCGCTTCGTATCTTATCTACCCTGAAGTTCCCGGTATCGGGTCACATGCACCTATCTGGGTTATCGCTTTGATCATCTTCTATAAACATATTCCCAATATTGTCAGACTCTTTAAAAAAGAAGAGGCCAGAGTATAGATGACCATCCACATTGAATCACTCACTTTTGAAGTGATCATCGGTCTGCTTGATTTTGAAAGAGAGCGGCCGCAGCGGGTCATTGTTGATCTTGAAGCTTCCTATGATTACACTGATGCAAATTTTGTAAACTATGCCGAGATGGCATCTGACATAGCATCTGAGCTTAAAGAAAAAAAATACAAACTGCTCGAAGATGCACTGCTTGGCATTAAATACAAGCTCCATACTGACTATCCTCAACTCAAAAAACTGCAGTTAAAAATTGCAAAACCGGATATACTACCTGAATGTTCTGTTGCACTCAGTAACACCTGGGAATTTTAAATTTAAAAAAACTTTCAGAAACCCCTCTTTTTATGTTATAATTAAAAATACCTTAAAGATAAAGGCTCACAAATGAGAGTATTAATTATTGAAGATAAAGCAACACAAAGTAAAACGATTTCTGATAAATTGCTGGAAGTAGGATATCAGGTTGATATTGCCGAAAATCTGGGTGATGCAAAATACTACCTTGATATAAGGAATTACGACCTTGTACTTCAGGGTTGGGCAAAAGTCGGCGGCAACGGCATTGGCATGGTAGCAGATATTAAAAACAATGCACACAAGACCTCTGTCATAGTCCTCTCTGAAAGAGAAGACAAAGAGTCAGAGATAGAAGCACTGCGCTCAGGGGCGGATGACTTTATACGTAAACCGCTTGACTATGATATTCTTCTGGTGCGTATAGAAGCCAAACTGCGTTTTGGTGCTTCCAATATCATTGAAATTGAAGAACTTATCATCAATCCTGAAGAGGAGAAGATCATCTATCAGGGCAATGAGATAGAACTCAAAGGAAAACCTTTTGAAGTCTTGACACACTTGGCCATGCACAAAGACCAGATCGTCTCCAAAGAACAGCTTCTTGATGCTATTTGGGAAGAACCTGAACTGGTGACACCCAATGTCATTGAGGTAGCTATCAACCAGATACGTCAAAAAATGGATAAACCTCTGAATATTACCACCATTGAAACCGTCAGAAGACGTGGTTACAGATTTTGTTTTCCCAAACAGATATCGTAAATATCTTCAAAAGGGAGCGTAAAAACGCTTTCTCTCTTTCAAATAACCCCAAGAAAAAAGAATTTTCTTCACTTTTAAATAAGGCATAAGCTTTCTTCCGTTATAACTCGTATAAATAAGAATTTAGAGCCTAATTTTAGCGCTCAGACAGAGGAAACTATGGCCCTTATAATAACTGATGAATGTATCGCCTGCGATGCATGTAGAGAAGAGTGTCCCAATGAAGCGATCGAAGAGAATGACCCTATATACCTTATAGACTCTGATATGTGTACAGAGTGTGTGGGTCACTTTGACGAACCGCAGTGTATCTCAGTCTGCCCTGTTGACTGTATTATCTCAGATCCTGACAATGTAGAGAACGTAGAAGAGCTTATGTTCAAATACAATAAACTGCAAGAAGAGCTGGAAGCTTAAGATGGCTAAACGAACCGCTATCATTGATATCGGTTCGAACTCAGGAAGACTGGTCATCTTCGAAAAGACCAGCCACTACGGCTTTCATCTTATCTGTGAACAGAAATCCAAAGTACGCATCGGTGAAGGCGCGTATGAGAAAGACGGATACCTTCAACCCCCTGCGCTAATAAGAGCATTTCTGACCCTGCAATCCTTTAACCATACCATTGAGAAATACCAGGCCCATAAAACCATCTGTGTGGCTACTTCTGCACTGCGCGATGCCCCCAACGGAAAAGCATTTGTCCACTGGATCGAAAAAGAACTTGGGCTCTCTGTAAAGATCATAGACGGGAACAAAGAAGCAATGTATGGTGCGATCGCAGCGAATAACCTGCTCCCTGTCCATGACGGTATCAGCATAGACATAGGTGGGGGATCTTCTGACATGGCTCTGATCAAAAACGGTCATATTGTCGATACCTACTCTCTAAATTTGGGAACCGTCAGACTCAAAGAGCTCTTTTTTGACAAAGGCGGTCTGCCTATGGAGAAGATCACTAAGAAAGCCAAAAAGTATATTGATGACGCACTCAAAGATCTGCCGGCACATTTTAAACATCATACCGCCATAGGCATCGGCGGTACAGCAAGAACACTGGGAAAAAGCATTATGAAACGTACGGCCTATCCTTTTGACAAACTGCATGCCTTTGGCTACAGTGTCCAAGAGCATACAGAGTATTTGGAACAAATACCACTCAGCTTTGCCAAAGGTCTCAAAAAGTTCGACATCAAGAAAAGCCGTTTTGATACCATCAGAGAAGGGACGCTGATCTTCTCCTCCATACTCTCTCACATAGGTGCAAAGAACGTAGTAAACTCTGCTGTAGGGGTAAGAGAAGGTGTCTACCTGGAACAGTTCCTTAAACATGAAAACTTAAAATTCCCCAAAGGGGTCAACCCCAGTATCCATTCGTTACTAGACAGGTTCAAACCCTATGTCACTGCTGAAACAAAAAAGGCAAAGCGAAGCGATATTGCAACAGCACTCTACAGCACCCTTCAGAGTGAAATGCAGGATGATCTTCAATACCTCCCGGAACTCAAATGGGCATTGGAACTCTCTACTATCGGTAATACCTTGACCATCTACAAGTCGCATCAGACGGCATTCTATATTGCTATGCAGGAGTTAAATTACGGTTTTAGCCACAAAGAGATGCTGCTTATCTCCATGCTGCTGCGTATGCATGGAAAGTCTCTCTTGCATAAACCGCTTTTTGAAAGCTTTAAGCCACTGCTGCCTCCCAAAGAGACCCTGCTATGGTTAAATTTTATCTATACGCTGACACGTTTCATTTACGAAGCATCCAACGATGCGAAGGTCATATTTGACTACAAGAACCAAACACTGACCATTTTTTCTGACAGGTCACTCTATCTGGCCAAAGAAAAAATAAAATCACTGGAAAAGCCTGTACCGTTTGCGATCATTATAAAAGACGGGGATAGTATACCTAGCAATAAGAATTTGGGAATATAGGGATTTAACGTCAATACGGACTTAATCTTACGTCATCCTGAACTTTATTTTACGTCATCCTGAACTTGATTCAGGATCTTGAAGTGATTCCGGATCAAGTCCGGAATGACGTAAGATCGAGTCCGGAATGACGGACGTAATTGACGTAAATTAAATAGTTAGAACTTTGATCCCATTGAGAATTCAAAGGTTGCAGTCTGGTCAAATTCTTCATCATCCAAAGGATAAGCGAATACCAGGTTGATCGGTCCAAAAGCAGACTGCCATTCCACAACCACACCGGTTGATGAACGTGCTATATTATCACCATAGAGAGAAACTCTTGGATCATCGAAATCCACATTTCCTGTGCCGTCAGCATTGAGAACCGGATCTGTTTTGATCACACCATAGTCATAAAAGAATGCCAGTCTCATTTTAGCCGCTTCAGAGAGTGGAATACTCGCTTCTACAGTACCTGACGCACGTTCTGTACCACCGATTCTAGATCCTAGAACATCCGGTGAAAGTGAATAAGGGTTAAATCCTCTGACCGATCCTATACCGCCCATAAAAAGTTTTTCAGCAATTGGGATATACTGATCATCCTTGGAGATGAGCTTGGTATATCTTGCTTTAAATCTAAAGATCAGATCATAGTCAACCCAGTCATTAATACCATAATAGGCACCAAAACGGGCATTAATTTTAGTAAAGTCATCAAACTCCGTATACCCTCTGTCAAGATTGACCTTCTCTAGATCTCCATCCATTTGGGCAAGTTCAGCATTGATAGCGGCAATAAATCCTTCTCTTGGCATATAAAAATCATCTGTATTGTCAAACTTACCACTTAGGAAACCTGAAATTTTTGAATATTTATCATTATAAAATTGATTATTTATTCCAATTTGACTGTTAAGATAGCCCTCACTGTATTCAGATTGATTGTCTACATAACCGACACCTATGGAACCATAAAAATGTCTCATAAACTCTCTACCGACATTCAGTGATCCACCAAATTGATCCGTTTTATAGCCATCTATACTGTCATAGTTATATTCATACTCTCTTTTATAGAAACTAAAACCCAAAGAGTACATACTGTCCCATACTCTCGGGTTGACGAAGGAGAGGTTGTAGTTTTTTGATATTTTAGAAATTTCAAAACCAAGGGTTGTGTTAAGTCCTGTACCAAAAAGGTTTTTGTCTGAGATCGATGCATTGACCATAAGCCCCTCATACGATCCGTATCCACCACCTGCAGAGATGGTACCCGTAGATGTCTCTTTCACTTTTACAAGCAGGTTTATCTTGTCATCAGAAACCCTTTGACTCTGAATGTCCACCGCTTCAAAGAAACCTGTTCTACCCAAAGCACTTTTAGAGTCTTTCAAGTCTGTCGCATTGAACTTGTCTCCCGGAGCAAGGTAGATGTATCTACGGATGACCCTGTCTTTGGTTGTATCGTTTCCGGATATAAGTACGTCATTGATGGTTACTTTGTTACCTGCTTTCAGTCTGTACTGAATACTCACCGTTGCCTTTTCCGGATCTTTATGCATATCAGGTGAAGCTTTTGCATATGCGTACCCAAGGTTTCCTGCTGCCTCTTCAAGCATTTTCATATCTTTACGCATTTTAGTGATAGAGAAAATTCTTCCGCTTTTCAAAGAGAGATCACCTGTCAATGCAGCAGTATCAAGACCCGGTACGGACTGGGAAAGGGTGACCTGACTTACGCGGTACTGCGGTCCCTCTTTGATCTGATAATCCACTTCAGCAGAGTAGGAAGAGTAGTCCACACGCATCAACGGTTTAGAAACATAAGCATCAAGATAGCCGTGTTTCATATATGTCTCTTTTACTCTATATCCGTCATATTCCAACTGATCCACTTTCACTTCCCCGGAGTTGAAGTAGAAAGGGATGAACCCAAGCAGATCCGCTTCCTGGTTTACAATACCTGTTTCAAGTTCACTCTTACTCAACTCTTTGGCACCAATAAAATTAATTTTTTTAATTTTAATTTTTTCACCTTTATTGACATCAAAGACAATAGAGATAGCATTGCTTCCCACGGGTTTGGTCGTTACCTCTACTACGGAGTCATAACTACCTTTGGCTTCAAGCTTGGCATTAAGGGTTTTTTTCGCCTGTTTGACTTTGGACTCATCATATAGGTCACCTTTTTTAAGCCCGATCCCTTCTAAGAGTTTTTTACCGTCATCACCTGAACCGTAACCCTTGATCTGCACATTGGCAATAGCCGGTTTTTCGTCAAAGTGGTAAATAAGTGTACCACCCTTTCGTTCCACCCATACATCTTTAAAATAGCCCTGTTCAAAAAAGTTTTTCACCGAATCATCTATCAGTTCATCATCCATCTGGTCACCCACACGAATACCGCCAACCTCTTTAGCCATAGCAGGAGAAAGGTATGCAAGTCCTACAAACTTGATCTGCGTTACTTTCTGTGCCAATAACAATGCACCCAATATCATCCATGCCAGTACAATTTTCTTTATCATAAATCACTCGCCCTTGTTTATATTTAGCTCTTATTTTATCTTTATTTCAATAAGAGGGTCATAAGTTAGAAAAAAATCTGTTATAATCTTTCAAAAAAACTTGGATAGTGAATGAAAAAAACAAAGATAGGTATCATTGGTCTTGGGCTTATGGGAGGCTCTTTCTCTCTTGCACTGCAGGAGACTTCAGACGCGTACCATTTTGTAGGATTGGACCACAATAAAGGTCACTGCGAAGAGGCATTGGCACTGGGACTTGTCGATGAAGTCGTCCAGACACTCGATGAGATCAAGCACTGTGACGTCATCATTCTTACGATTCCTGTTGACGGTATTATTGCCATAGCAAAACAGTTATCCCACCTGGATCCAAACTGTACCATCATCGATTTTGGTAGTACCAAAAAGAAAATATCTGATGCCATTCCCAAAGACATAAGAGAGAACTTTGTTACTGCACACCCTATGACCGGAACAGAAAAGTTTGGACCCTCTGCTGCACTTAAAAACCTATACAAAGGTAAGGTTGTGGTGCTTTGTGACATGGAAAGAAGCGGTCAGCACCAAAAAGAGGTAGCAGAGAAACTCTTTCATAGCATCCAAATGAATCTGGTTCTCATGGGAGCAGAAGAGCATGACAGACATGCTGCATTTATTTCCCATATGCCTCATGCTCTTGCTTATGCTCTCGCCAATGCAGTAATGAACCAAGAAGCAGCAACAAGCATTGTTGCCCTTGCAGGCGGTGGATTCAAAGATATGAGCCGTATTGCAAAATCTTCTCCGAATATGTGGGAAGACATTTTCAGACAAAACAAAAGCAATATGCTTGAAGCGATGTATACTTTCCAGTCAGAACTTAAAAAATGTCAAAAAATGATCGAAAATGATGAATGGGATACGCTGAACACATGGATGAAAGAAGCCAATGAACTACACGATATTCTCTAAAAGATTTTAGAGTCTATATCGAAAAGTAGCGATCACTTCAGCCTGTTTGCCAATACTCCTCAAGATCGTTTCCTTCAGTACCTTTTTTTCTTCTTTATTCAAGATACCTGAAGAGATCACTTCGCATCTTATTTCATCCAACTCAGGTCGATGTATCAGTCTGACATCTGTCAATTTTATATCATGTTCTCCCAGTGTAAAGGCAAGATTTGAGAGTGTTTTTTGCAACTTTACATCTTCTTTCATTTGAGAAAAAGCACTGTAGAGAGGAATGGAAACAAGCATGACAATAAGCAGCCATGTCAGAAGACCCTTTTTTGCAACATACAGAGGAGAAAAGCCCAAAAAAACAAAAGTCAAAGCTGCTGCCAGAACGATGCCTACCAGGTTGGTAACAAACAGCAAAAAGGCCATGTTGAACATATGCCAGTCTGCCCAGCCAAGTCCTACCCCTGCCACTGCCAAAGGCGGGACCAAGGCTACTGCTATAGCCACACCAGCCAGTGAGCCAAGTATTTTTTCATTACTTTTTACATAGGCGGCAGCTACCCCTGAAACAATGGCCACAAAAAGATCCAGTATCGTAGGGGACAAACGTCCTGCCATCTCTGAGGTCAAACGGTCTATAGGGGTAAAAGATGCAATAGCTGCAGCCGTCAATACCACTGCCAGTACACCCCAGAATATACTTTTGGCACCATTGATCTCCAGTGTGGTATCTTGTCTCAATACCCCCATACTCAAAGAGACAATAGGTTGCATCAAAGGAGCCAATAGCATAGCACCTATTACAACAGAACTGGAATTGATAAAAAGTCCAAACGTAGCGATCATTGTTGAGAGTATAAGCAGGGTAATATAAACCGAATTCAGTTTCCCCTCTTCTCTGAGATTGGTGAACAGTGAAGTATACTGTTCTTGACTTGCATGCATAAAGAGCGGAATAGCTTTTCCAAGATATTCTGCACTCTCTTTATCTGAAGGTAAATGGTCTATTTTGACACTGTCTTTTGTACTTTTTTTACCGTTTTGTTTCTCCCAAAATGTCTCTCCCACAGAGAGTGCCAAAACCTCCTGTTTCACTTTTAACGCCACAGGCGTCTCTGCTCGTTCTGATGAGTCTATGCGTACAGGCAGGTCATGTTGGGGCGCTACAAGTATCTCAGAAGAGCTGATATAGCCTACTGAATCAGGTACAGTCTTAGGGGTAACATAGGATACCAGTGATTTAAAAAGATAGCCAATATACTGCATAATAGAAGTAGGAGCAAGGATGACTAGCAAAAGTTTCCCATCGTTTGCAGAGAGTTTTGATGAGAGTAGTTTTGCTGCAAAAGTAGCATTGTTATATTCGATCCCTACAATACCCACTGCAGAGATGTCAAATGCATTCTCTTTGGCATCTTTGATCTTCATTTGGGTATGTTTCAGTGTTTTTACTTTACGTAAAGTAAGCCAAAAGAGTTTGACCCTGTCAAAAAATGTTTTTCCTTTAAGTACTGTGTCAAAATGATCAAGCGGAGGGGCATCCCCTATGACCACTTCCTGCAGTACGATCGTACCGTTACAAAAGAGAAGATCAAGTTTCTTTTCTGCAGGAGTCAGCGCGAGCATGGCGATCTCTTCTATTTTGAAAGGCAGTGCAAAGGTACGTCTTAACTCTTTTTGTTCAGGGGTGGGAATGATACCCAAAGAGATCCCATATTCGTAGGCAAATTGCATCACAGGCTTTATCTCTTTGACACAGCCTGTCACCAGCAAATGTGCAACCTGTTTTGGCTCAATTGTATCCAGTTTTGAAAAAGGGATATATTTTATATCCCCAGGCCAGACATTTAAGGTTTTATTTTTTTCAATAAACTCAAAATCTTCTTCGGAGTAAACATAAATGATCATAATGGCCCTTCTTCTAAACACTTAGTAAAGAAAGGATACCACAATTTAATTTTAATTTTCTAATGTTTCCAATAACGCTCTGAGCCTGTTCTTATCTATTTTGATACTTTTATCACCATTTTTCTTTGCATAGAGTTGCCGTACCATCTCTTCAATTTCCGCCGACTCATTGATGTGTGGGTAGAGCTTTTTCAATGCCTCTTCGGGCTGCAGAGATACTGTACTCTTTTTCCATTTCAAAGCAGGTATAAATTGAAACAGATACATCACAACAAGACCCGATATAAATGCTAACAGCGGGATCCACCACTCTGTCTGCTTCACCTCTTCTATTTTCTTTTTACCGTCATCAAGCATTGACTTTTCAGGTACTTTGAGGTTGGTCTGCACTTTTCCTGCATGCGCTTCCGGGGTAGAGGAGACTGCAGAGACAGATTTCTGTCTACCTTCTACTTTTATCTCATAGGCAGGTATCTCCAGATATTTCAGCGTATTCTCTTTGGTATCATACACAGAGATAGTTCTTGCAGGGATCACAAAATCATGGTCTGAAATAAAAGCAAAATGCTTTGAATAAGTGCTTTGAATACCTTTGTCATGCAGAGTAGTTGTAATTTTTGCATCATCACTGTAAACGGTCACGCCGTCAATTTCAACATTTTCCAGATCAAAATCCTCTAGAGAACCTTCCCCTTTTATCGTTACCGTCAGATTGACCGGTTTATTGGCTTTGACACTTTGTGCGTCAATACTGTTCTCTATGCCAAAAGAGCCTACCAGGTCACTCTCCTGCGGTTTTGCCTTGACTTCAATCTCCACCGTATTGGAAGCAATGGATGTCCAGGTTGTACCAAAGAATCTACCAAACATATCACGTCTGTTCCTGTCTGCAACACCTATTTTGGCTGTGGCGGGTCCTACAGTCAAACTCCCTTCTACCTGAGGCGTGAGCACATACCGCAACTCTGTGACTTGACGGTTGCCTTCATGATATGTTTTTTCATCACCTACCTCTTTGACAAAAAAACCTTTGAATTCCGGTTTATTGTATTGGGGGTTTTCAGACAGCCTTGTTCCGTTCCGTAAAGAGAAATAGACCGTTGCCAACAGCGGTTCTCCCACAATGACCGACTTTTTGTCTGTTCGGATCATCAAAGAGAATTTTCTGTTTGCTGTAGCCTGTGGCGCGGTAGATTTTACCACTTTTACCGCTATGGGCTTTGTATCATACGCTTTGCCGTCTATATTGACCGTATAGGATGGGATGGTCATATCTTTTTGCGGTGCTATGGTCAATACCAAGGTTGTGGTCCGTTCATTTTTCATCTTACCGTTAATATAGGTGAAAGAGTTGTTTTGACTCTCATGGCGACCCAATACTGGGTACCCTTCTATCTCCTGAATGTTTGGAAAGGCTGCCCTGTTTCCTGTTGCTTTGATCTTCAGTTGCAGCATGTTGCCCTGAACAATCTGCGAGTCAGAGACAGTCGCCTGCACACCCTTTGCCTGAAGCAAGGTAAAGAGTGACAGACATAGCAAAAAGATCATCGTTAGTTTTTGTATATGTAGATTACCAAGGTTTTTCATCTTCACTCCTTTTGGATTTTTTACTGTTACCCATTTGATACATCATGGTTGGTGTTCCTTTTTGTCCCATTTTCTTAAGCAGTCTTTTGAGCTCCTGCTCTTTCAACTTCTCTTCTTTAGACATTTTTTTCTGTTTTTGAGGCTGACCTGAAGCCTTGTCACCTTTTTTATCTTTTGGTTTATCACCTTTTGGCTTTTTCTCTTTTTGTGCGTCTGACTTCTTTTTGTCACCCTTTTTCTTTTGGTCTTCTTCTTTCTTTTTCTGATCTTCAGGCTTTTTCTGATCATTTTTCTCTTTTTGATCACCCTCTTTCTTTTTATCTTTTTTCTCAGACTGCTCTTTTTTCTTCTTGGCATCCTCTTTTTGCTGCTCATCTTTGCTATTTTGATCTTCTTTTTTATCCTGATCCTCTTTTTTGTCCTGCTCTTTCTTTTTTTGCTCTTTTTGCTCTTTTTTCTTCTGTTCCTGTTTTTTCTTTTCCTGCTCTTTCTTCATCTTTTTGGCAAGTTCCAGGTTAAAACGTGTCTCTTCATCTTCCCGTATCTGCAATGCCTCTTCATAACTTTTGATTGCAGACTCCAGGTCTTTTTTTTGAAAGTATGCATTGCCTATGTTATGCAGACGCATTGCTTTGTCAACACCGTCAGCCTGTCTATAGGACTTGATCGCAGCATCATAATTTTTTGACTTGTAGTAGGCATTACCGATATCATACTCTTTTTGAGGTGTTTTAGATTCTAAAGCGTTCAGCAAAGCAGCACTTTTTGTGTATGCTTTGGCTTCGTAAGCCTCTTTGGCAGCCTCAATGGTCTTAAAATCCGTCAAACCTGCCTGCAGGAAAGTAAACAGTGCAGAAGGGATGATCCATAGTATTAAAAATTGACGATTCATGCACTTCTCCTTCTTGGAAATGAGCTAAACCCGATCAGCAGCAAGAGCAGTCCCAATCCCAGCGGATAATAGAAATACTCCACTCTTTGGTGGACACGCACTTCTCCCTGCTGCTGATCCTGGTATTTGCTTCGTATCACAGCGGCCAGACTCTCAATGTCATCTTTCCCCGTTGTGGCCACCACGTATGCTCCGCCATTCTCTTTGGCAAGTGTACCCAGAGCATCATTTCTCTGCGTAATGGCAATGGTGCCGTCTTTTTGTGTCATCGGTTTGCCTTCTGCATTAATGACGGGAGCACCTTTTTGCGTCCCTACCAACACTACATAAAGGTCTATCTTCTGCGACTTGAGCACGTCTGAAAAACCGGCAATGGCCTCTTCATCCCCGCCATCGGTAAAAAGGACCATGATCTTCGGCTCTTTCTTTTCAAGCAGACTTGCTCCCAGTTGGGCCAGTGCCAGATAGTCAGTAGACCCCATGTTGATGTAGGAGTCATCCACTCCCTCAATTAACATTTTAAGTGTCTCTTTGTCCGAAGAGAAAGGTGCAAGCACAAAAGGACTGTAGGCAAAAGCTGCCACAGCTATCTCGTCACTCGGCATAGCATCAAAGAAGAGAGACATTTTCTTTTTGGCAAAGCGTAAACGGTTAGGATAGACATCCGTACTTCGCATGGACCCTGAAATATCCAGCGCGGTCAGCAGGGTCAACCCCTTGACCTCTACCACTTTGTCTCCTTCATCTTTGACAGGCCGTGCCAAAGCAACGATCATAAAAAAGATCGCTGCGAGAAGTATTATGTTTCGCAACGCCAGCGGCATACTCTCATTTGCTGCAGAGAGACGCGTCAATACCTTCTCATCAAAGATACGTGAAAGACGCTCTTTGTTCGTAGAGATCAAAAAAGCAAAAAAGGCAAAAGGCAGCATCAGTATCCAAAATAGATAAGGGTTTACAAATTCCATTTACACTCCTTTACTGTTTCTGTAATAGATGAAAAACAATAGAGAGAAAATAGCCAAAAAGAGCGGATAGATATAAAGATAGGTATGGTCCACGATCTTTTTATCATCCATTTTTGTGGCTTCCAGTTTGTCTATTTCATCATAAATTTTTGTCAGCATTTCTGCCGATCTGGCAGCATAGGCAGTACCTTTTCCCGCTTTGGCCAATGTTTTCAGGTAATTAGCATCATAATCTCTGGGACCGCCGATACCAATGGTGTAAAGTTTCACATTCCGTTTTTCTATCATATTTTTCACATCGGAGAAAGCTATTTTGGACATATTGTCTATCCCGTCTGTCAAAAGTATGACGATCTTCGATCTGGCTTTACTCTTGCTCATAAGATTATAGGCTTGTACCAGCGCATCGTTAATGGCTGTTCGCTTCCCTGCTATACCCATCTCCTGCATTTTGGTAATGTTTGTCAGGAACTTTTTCTCGAAGGTCAGCGGTGAGGCGATGAAAGCAACATCTGCAAATGTTACCATACCGATACGGTCATTCTCTCTTTTTTCTATAAAATCTCCTACCACCTCTTTGACCACATCGAACTTGTTCTTGTATAGAT
>DQSX01000017.1 GCA_015663065.1 Sulfurovum sp. | reverse complement strand
TCTTTACTGTTACACCTTTTGATATTCTTCCTCCTTTTTGTGGGTTTTCCAGAAATAAAAGTACCGCCTCCTGCAGGTAAAGAGCTAAAAATATCACTAAATCTTTCTAACTTTGTACCACCCCCTGCCCCCAAACCTGTGGTTGTGCCACCTCAACCAAAACCTACACCTGTTGTGCCTCCAACACCAAAACCTGTCATAGAGAAGAAGGCTGTTGAAAAAGTACTGGAACCTGCGCCTGTAGTAAAGAAAAAACTTGTGAAAGATGATGCACGTACTTTTGTTGAAAAAATTGAGACAGAAGAGAATAATATTACAAAAACAAAACCAAAAGAAGAGAAGAAGGTAGCCAAAAAAGAGTTAAAAAAGAAAACAGAAAAGAAAGTACAGAAAAAGAAAGTTGCAAAAAAAAGAGTTGTTAAACAGAAACCGAAAAGAAAGAAGTCCAACAACCCGCTTGCCAATGCACTGATGGGTTCAGGTACTTCTATGTACCCGACACAAAGGAGTCCTGCTTCTGCCGGTTCTTACTCTGCCAAAATGATCAATCAACTTTACGGAAGAGAATTTGACTCTTTTTCCAGCACTCAAAAGAAGTTTATTAAACACAACCTGGGGACCATACACAGGATCACCCAACGTACACTCAGTAGAAACGGTTACCCTGAAATTGCAGTAAGAACCAGACAACAGGGAACCAATGTGGTTTCATTTTACCTGCATCCAAACGGAGATATATCGGGCTTAAGACTCAAAACAAAGATCGGCTATGCCGCTTTGGATAAAAATACTTTAGAAGTCATACGTATCGCTTATAAAGACTACCCTTTACCAAATCAAAAGACGAAGATCGTTTTTTATGTGCAATACAGTATCTACTAGGTCTATTTATCTTTATTGGTTACAATAATTAAAATAGCGTTGTTTTCTGTTTCACTTGGAAAACTTTAATATATGAACTATAAAGGGAAAAAATGAAGAAGTACGAAAGTTACAAATGTAGTAAATGTGGTAATGTTGTGGAAGTCAGCAATGTGGGTGGCGGTACTTTAGTGTGCTGTGGCCAAGATATGGACTGTATCACCGAGAACCTCACTATGGTCAATCTTCTTAAAGCCTTTGCCGGTGAGTCTATGGCAAGAAACAAATATGAGTTTTATGCAAAAGTTGCACAAAAAGAAGGTTTTAGAGACATTGCAAGACACTTTCAGCGTGCAGCCAACAACGAAATACAACATGCCAAACTTGAACTCAAAATGCATAACATGATGAAAAACGGTACGGAGTTCGGAGATACGCTTGCCAATCTTCAAGATGCCATCAATGGTGAAAGTTATGAGAATTTAACTATGTACCCTGAGTTTGAAGCTGTAGCTAAAGCAGAAGGCAACAAAGAAGCAGCACGTATGTTCGCAGCCATAGGAAAAGTGGAAGTGGAACATGAAGCCATGTACAAAGAGCTTCTTGAGCGTCTGAAAGAGAAGCAGGAATTTGTTTCTGTAGATGGAGAAGAAGAGTGGATCTGTGAAGTATGCGGACACGTACACAGAGGCAAAAAACCACCTAAGAGCTGCCCGGTTTGTAAACACCCGCAAGAGTATTTTTCAAGACTGAATACTAAGCAGTAGGCTACAAAGACCCTGCGGGGTCACTTACTCAATTTGCATCAATAAACTTTTTACAAGCTCTTGTGTCCCCTGTATCAATAGAGGGTTTTTATCGGCATCCAGCCATCTGATGATCTCTTTCATCTCTTTTTCATTCATCACCGTACATCCAGCAGTAGGTACTTTTTTGATGTGTATAAATATACATGATCCTGCACCCTTCACTGCTCCTGCTTCATCGATGTGATTATGGTTAACTACAATGCCATACTTGTAGTAGTCTTTGGGAAACTTCATATGTTCTTTACTCTTATAGTCCACTTTTACTTTTCTACTGTCTACGATCTTGTTGTAAAGTTTTGAATTGACATCGTCCACACAATGATCTGTACTTTTGTAGACTACATAAGGATACTTCACGATAAACGGCTTGTACCCAAAGGCCTGCTTAAGTGTAAAAATACCCGCAGGGGCTTTCCCGTCTCCCTCTTTTTTAATGATCTTGGCATCTTTGGGGATGCTGTGCAAACCTCTTCCCCAACCTATGCCGTTTCGTCCCAGCTTAATGGAAATGGCTTTGCCTGTTTTATGCCATCTGTTCCCTTTTTTGTCATAACGTTGCAAGGTACCATTGGACGTAGACCAGTTTTTTGTTGTTACTACGATGAGTTGTTCAGTTTTAGGCATATTTTGGGCAAATGCGAGGAAGATGCTTAGACAAAGTGCTAGTGCAATTTTCATTATGTTATAATCCTTCAATTCAATTAGGGTTTGGTACAGATGGAATACGGAATATTATCAATAGCGATACCGCTGCTGACAATCGCTTTGGCTATTATAACAAAAGATGTGATCGTTTCACTCATGGGTGGAATATTTGTAGGTTTTTTTGTACTCAACGGATATGACCCTTTTGCTGCTTTCATTGCACTCTTTGATGGAGTGATCAATCTGTTTTCTGAAGGATGGATAGCCAAGACCATCTTTTTCATTCTTATGGTCGGTTCTATTATACGACTGCTGACACTCTCCGGTGCGGTAGACAGTTTTGTAGCCTATCTGAGTCAGAAATCCAAAAAAATAGACTCTCCTACCGGTGCTATGATGCTTGCATATACAGTAGGGGTGCTTATCTTTATAGAGTCTTCCATTACAGCATTGGTTGCAGGAACCGTAGCCAAACCTCTCTGTGATAAAAATGGCGTAAGCCGGGAAAAACTGGCGTATATTTGTGACTCCACTTCTGCACCTATCTGTTCACTCATTCCGCTTAACGGATGGGGTGCGCTTCTGCTTGGGCTTATTGTTAGCGCTGTTGATGCGCAGGTTATTGCAGGCGACCCTGTTTCACTGCTTATTTCATCTATTCCCTACAATTTTTACGGCCTCTTTACTTTGGCTATAGTACTGGGTGTTATATTTTTAAATATCAATATTGGACCAATGAAAGACACTCACCCTGTACCTTACGTAGCATCCAAAGACAGAAGCCATGTCAAAGCAACACCCTATCCAATGCTGCTGCCTATTTTGGTTATGGTACTTATGGTGCCTTTGGGGCTTGTATTAACGGGAAAAGGTGATATGTTCAAGGGATCTGGTTCCACCTCTGTCTATTATGCGGTCATTGTGACCCTCATCTTTATGTACCTCTATTTTGTCTTGGGGAAAACACTTTCTCACAAGTCCTATTTTAAAGGTCTCTTTGAAGGTATATCTGACATGATTCCCGTAGGTTTCATTATGGTCTTTGCCCTGCTCATAGGAAAAGTCATCGGTGAGCTTGGCACAGCCCAGTATCTGGCGCATATACTCTCTGGTAACATCTCTCCTCTCTTCATTCCGGTACTTATCTTTTTGGTTGCAGGTATTACAGCATTTTCTACAGGAACAAGCTGGGGAACGTTCTCTATTATGATGCCGATCGGTTTAGCACTGGGAGCGACCATGGGACTGGATATTCCCCTGATCATCGCAGCGGTCATCTCCGGCGGTATTTTCGGAGACCACGCCTCCCCTATTTCAGATACGACCATCATCTCTTCTATGGCAGCGGACTGTGATCACATCAACCATGTTCGCACACAACTGCCTTATGCTATGCTTGGCGGAGTATTGGCCTCAATATCATTTATTGCTGCTGCCTGGATCAGTAGTTAATTGTAGGGAGG
>DQSX01000006.1 GCA_015663065.1 Sulfurovum sp. | reverse complement strand
GATGTGATCATAAAGTCAACGCGAGATAAACTCTTGAGTGTTAAAGATAAGATAGCGGGGATGCAGTACCCTTTTATACTGAGTAAAACAGAAAAGAGTGATCAGTATTTGGCTTGCAGGGTTAACAGCTGTTTTGCTTATGGTAACAATATCACAACACTCATAGAAACAATAGAAAAGGCAGTAAAGTAAATGTTAACAATGAATGATGACCTTGAAGGTGCATTGGAACACTATCTAAAGCTTATGGATGAAGAGGCGTATTTTGAAGCCCATGAAGTATTGGAAGAAGCTTGGCATCCTTTACGACTAAATGATCATCCTTTAAAGAATTTAGTCAAAGCACTTATTAACGGGGCAGTCTCTTTTGAACATTTGAAACGGAACAAAAAGGATGCAACAAGAAAAGCGCTCAGAGTGATGGAGTCGTATGAGAGACATAAAGGTCTTTACAATGACGAGATCGCGTTTGCCGATCTTTTTAAAAAAGCCTGTTTGAAGATCGAGAGCTTAAAGTCCGCACATCCTGAGGTCTTTTAATGTTCTGGTATCACAATATGACCAAGCATTCATACAACTCTGTACGGGCAAACCCTAACAGACTTTCCTGGGAAGATCAGCCCGGCACCTACAAGAACTATCCGGATAACTACAAAAAATACAAGCTTGACCTTGAGAAAGAAGAAGATAACTTTCTTTTCCATATTGCCGGGTTGACGGCTAAAAAGTCTTACCCGAGTGGAGAGTATTATCTGCGTATCAATCCTTCTGCCGGTGCGCTGTATCCCAATGAACTCTATTTTCAGGCACGTGCTGTGGAGGGGATAGAAGATGGGGTGTATCATTATGAGGTCTCTTCAAATTCCATTACTTTATTGCATTCTATTACAGGAGAGGAAGGTTTGGAGCCGTACTTTGGGTACAGAACAGCTATGAAAGGCTATCTCTTTTTAGTTTCAGCGATCTATTATCGCTCTTCGTGGAAATACAAAGACCGTGCATTTCGTTATTGTCTTTTGGATGCAGGACATCTTTTGGGAAGCATAGAAGCGTCTGCTTTACTGAAACCGCATGCTGTCAACATGGTTTACACGATTGACAAAGAAAAGTTGAACCGAATGTTTGGTTTTGAGGATCGTGAATGGTTTTTGGCTGGCTGTTCTATGGCTGTGCCTATACAAAACCAGGAAGTTTCAGCACTTGAATTTTCTTTACCTTATGTTGAGGGGAGTCATACCTTTGAAAAAAATGACTTGATCGAAGAGGCATATGAGGCAAGTATGCATTTACAGAGATGTAAAAAAGGCATCAAAGCACCTAAATTTACCTACAATCCAACAAAACTGCAAGAGACGATCTTTGCACGCAGGTCTCAAAGAGGGTTTAATGAAGGTGCCATCACTAAAGGGCAGTTCAACTTCATTATGGAGATGATACATCAGCCTATACTCTCAGATTGTGATGAAGAAGTCAACATTTATGTGGTGGCGAACCGTGTCTTGGATATGCCTTTGGGACTTTACAAAGAGGGCGCCTATATCCAACATGGCGACTTTGCAAGTAAAGCGGGCTATTTGAGTCTAGAACAGTACAGTCTCTCCATGCAAGGAGCATTGGCATTCTTTTTGACTTCTAAAGCAGAAAATTATCAGGCACTCTACCAAAAAGCGGGGATCATCGGGCATAGACTTTATATTGCTTCTTTGTATCTTGGCATTGGCTGTTCAGGTATTGGTGCCTATTATGATGATGAGGTCAATGCTTTTGTAGGCAATGATGAAATGGTTTTGTATGCCTTGGCTATAGGAAAATAAAATATTAATTGAATGTAAATAAAAAGACATTTTTTTTCAGATATAATTAAATTATAATATTAGATAGGTGTATACTATGCAAAAAAAAGATACATTCTCTGTGGGGAATGAAGATTTTAAGAACAGTTATTTTAAAAACCATGAAAAAGAGTTACTTGATCTTGTAGAGAACGGACAGCATCCCAAAGCACTTTT
>DQSX01000208.1 GCA_015663065.1 Sulfurovum sp. | reverse complement strand
CAGGTGCTATTTCAACCACTTTCTGATGTCTTCTCTGGATGGAGCAGTCTCTGTCTCCCAAATGCACCACATTTCCGTAGGAATCGGCAAGTATCTGGATCTCTATATGTCTTGGATCTTCAAGGTATTTTTCTATAAAGACTTCATCCCTTGCAAAATATTTGATGGATTCTGTCTGAGCCTCTTCAAAAAGTTTTTTAAACTCTTTTGCCTGGTGTACAATACGCATACCGCGTCCACCACCGCCAAATGCCGCTTTAATAATAACAGGATAGCCTATCTCATTGGCAAAGGATTCTCCCTCTTTTGCGCTTGAAAGTGGTTCATCTGTACCGGGTAGTACCGGTACACCAAGCTCACTCATCGCATTTTTGGAAGCGATCTTGTCTCCAAAAAGTGCAATATGTTCTGCACTGGGACCAATAAATATAATGCCTTCTCTTTTACAGGCAGCAGCAAAGTCAGCATTTTCAGACAGAAATCCATACCCGGGATGTATGGCATCACACTCCGCTTTTTTTGCCAAGGTCACAATACGTTCATAATCCAAATATGCCTCTATGGGATTTCCCATAATAGGATAAGACTCATCCGCTTTCTTCACCCAGATACCATCAATATCTACTTCTGAAAAGATACAAACAGAGCTTATATTCAATTCTTTACATGCTCGCATAATACGCAGAGCGATCTCACCTCTGTTGGCGATCATGACTTTTTTGATTGTTTTCATTTGGACTCCATTCAATTTTTTATCATCTAATAGAAGTTTACAATAGAAAGATTAATAATTTTTTATAATTCCAAAACCAACTTCACCGGACAATGGTCAGACCCCATAACATCATCTAAAATATCTGCATCTATGATCTTCTCTTTGAGGTCATCTGAGACATAAAAGTAATCAATTCTCCAGCCTACATTGTTTTTTCTGGCTGCAGCTCGGTAAGACCACCATGAGTAGCGCTCTGCCACATCACCATGTACATGCCTGAAAGTATCTACAAAGCCTGAAGCCAGTAGTTTGTCCTGCCATGCACGTTCCATAGGAAGGAAACCCGATGTCTTTTCGTTAGCTTTGGGACGTGCCAGATCTATGGGGTGATGTGCAGTATTGACATCTCCACACACTACTATGGATTTTCCCTGCCTCCTAAGGTCTAATATGTGTTCCAAAAAACGTTCATAAAATGCCATTTTATACGCCAAACGCTCTTCATTGCGCTGACCATTTGGAAAGTAGACATTGAAGTAAGCGATATTGCCAAAATGGTATTCATTGATACGTCCCTCATTCAATATATCTACATGGTCACAGGAAAAAGCCTCTCCCCTGACATCGGTATAGAGGGCTACCCCTGACTGACCTTTATTCGACGAAGCGTTGATACTCTGATATTTATAGTTTCTATCAAAGATGGTCTCAGGGATTTGCTCCGCTTCTGCTTTGATCTCCTGAAGTCCCAAAAAGTCAACCTCTTCTTCATCGATCCACTTGAGGGCTTCTTTTTTTTCTACTGCTCTTATGCCGTTTACATTCCACGATATAAAAGTAAATTTAGCCATACTCTTGCCTTAATATTTTTATGCAATAATAGCGAAAAAGAATCCAATAAGGCTAAAAATGGCAGAAGAAGACAAAGTACGATGGAACAAAAAATATGAAGATCCGGAAACGGCACAAAGCCTCTCTGAACCTTTACAGCTTATACAAGATTACAGCAGGCTCAGTCCAGGCAAGAGAGCGTTGGACATTGCCTGTGGGTTGGGACGACATAGTAAATTTTTAGCAGATAATGGCTTTGAAGTGGATGCCTTGGATATCTCGTCTGTTGCTATATCCAAACTTCAAGGAACGCCCCATATTACTGCCAAAGAGGTTGATTTTGACAGCTATGTGCTTCCAAAAGAAAAATACGACCTTATCGTCTGTGCCTACTTTTTAAAACGTTCACTCTTTATGCCAATGATAGAGGCACTTACACCTAACGGTATCATTCTGATGGAAACATTTTTGCATGGTCCAGGTAATGAAAGAGCTCCCTCAAACCCGGCTTTTCTTTTAAATGAAGGGGAACTTGAAGGTGTATTTGATGACAAATGTGAACTTTTACACATTAGAGAGTATGAAGAGAGAGATTCGCAAGGCTATAAAACCATGAAAGCACAAATGGTAGCACGAAAGAAGAGTGGTGGCATGTCTGATGATGACTTCTGGGCCTAAGCCCAAATTTCATTGTGTAAGCTTAGATAAAAAATGATGATACCAAGCCTATAAGTCCACCAAACACAGCACCCCAAACTACCAACCAGCCTAAATGCTCTTTTATCAGTTCCTGAACAAGCTCCTTCACCATCTTTGGCGTTAACGCTTCTAAACGTCGGGTAATAAGTCCCTCAACTGCATCGATCATGTCATCGCTGAGCGCTGAGTTCTGTATATGGTGATCGAGCTGTGTTTTAAACGCATGGGAAGAGACTATGGCGCTTACTGCTGATTTGAGTTTTCTTGAGAAGGGTTCTCTCAGGCTCTCCAGAGCGGACTCTCCCCCAAACATAGAGATGGCTCCGCCAAACTGTGACTCCATCACTGTTTTGGAAAGTGCTTCAAATGCCGGTGTAAAATCTGCACCCTCAACCAAAGGTGCCAGGTCGATCTTTTGCTCCTCTTTGGCAAAAAAATCACCCAACTGTTCTTTTGTAAAGAACTGCTTCATGATCATCTCTTTGATAGAGACTTTAAAAGTATCAAAATTCTTTTCTATGACCCCTGAACCATACAGAAATGGTACTTTTTCAAAAAGCATATGAATTGCGATCTGGTTGGTTACTGCACCTGAAAGGGCAAAAAGCCCTGTGAACAGTAATAGCTGCTGATAGTCAGCAGGCACCACAAAAGAGAGCCCGATCAAGAACAGAGAGAGAAGATCAGAGAAAAGTGACTTAGACATTCAGGAGTATCTCCTTAAGTTCACCGACAGATCTCACCGCATCAGTATGATCCGTAAATCCCCAATCTACCATAATGTATGGAATATCCGCATTTTTACTTGCCATCTCATCACGTGGCCCATCTCCAATGAACAACGAATGCTCAGCGCTGTGATCGAGTTCATCAAGTATTTTATGCAGCATATCGGGGTAAGGTTTTCCTTTTTCTACATCATCATAACAGGCAATGGCATCAAAATGTCCGTAAACACCCAGATGTGTCAAAGACTCAATGGTTGAGCCTCTATACGCATTGGTGGCCACAGCAAGGGCATGGCCTTCTTTTTTCAGGCTTTCAAGCATCTCTTTAATACCATCATAGAGGACCAACTCATTTTCATGGTTTTTTGTGTAGTACTCCGAGAACCATCTTTCATGATCGCTATCAAAAGCTTCTGCATGGTAAAAAGTTTTGGCAGGGTTGATCGTATGGTCATTGACCATACGAAGTATCTTCTCCTGATCCATCGCTTCAAAGCCAAGATTTTGTCGTACATAGTTGATGGCATTGGCTATGGTTAGTGATGAGTTTACCAGTGTACCATCCATATCGAAGATGATCAGTTTTTGACTCATTGCTTCACCTGTCTGACTGCTTTAATGTAAATAGAAAGTCCTACAATAAGTGCAGTAACACCCCCTATAAGATAGACAGCATACAAGAGTTGACTGGGGTCTGTCAAAGCAAATTTAAAGACCAGCATCAATGATTCTATAGAAAGTGCAATAATGATGGAACCCAAGAAGCGTACCATGGTCTGGTGTGAATCAGAGCTTTTATTTTTCTTATCATGCCCCAGTACTTCCTCTTCAAAGATCGCTTTTACCAAGTCCACAATGGCCAGTGAAAGCGTTAAAAGAATGGTGGATTTGAACATCAGATTAATATCTATGGCTGAAAAATCCAAGCCGAAATGCAGGAAGCTTGTCACACCTTTAATAAAGAGCAATACTGCTACAGAAAAAAGTGCAAAAGAAAAAGCAGCATACACTACCCTGCTCACAGTTCCAAATGTTGAATCAATAGAACTTGGATGAACCATTTTCAGTATGTTTTTGAGTGTAATATCAATACAGATGATGGCTAAAATATTGTTGTCTTTATCGTAAAGAGGAAAGGTTGCAGTGACTACCAGATCATTACTTACCAATGAAGGATAAGGGTCTGTAAGCATACAACGGTGTTCCAGCAGTGTCTTATAATAATAGGCTCTGTCAGACCGGTCGTCTCCTTTTCCAAAACCGTTCAGCTTGGGGTTGGAAGATATGTTGTTGACCATTTGAATACCATTTCCGTCTATCGCATAGATCACTTCACTTTGAGGCAAAGCCTCTTTTATATCTTTGATCTTGGAAATGACAGATTCAAGTGACCCGCCATCCATGCTTTGAGAAATGTTACGGCTCATGATATAGCAAAGATATGCCCTTGCTTTTGTGCGTATTTCTGCGTATTCCTGTATCTCTTTAACAACTAACATAGATACTCCTGTTTTATTTTATTTTTCCCAAAACATCTGTAAAAGATACTTTTTGGTTGATGCATACTTCTGGAACAATACTGCCTTTTTTAGAGAAGGTCAAAATGGTTGATCCCATTTCGAACCAGCCAAAGAGTGCTCCTCTTTCAAGATAAAGATCTTCATATTTATAGTGTCTTGGCTCTCGTATCTCTGAATTGGTCTGGATGTTTTCTTCAAAGGTTACAACCATTTTACCTACATTTAGTGCGCCTACAAGTACCAGGACTTGGGTACGTCCTCTGTTGTCTTCACACTCAATGACCACACGCTCATTCTCTATGAAAAGCTCCTGCTTATTACGCAGAAGAGGGAAATTGACCGGGTAGAGTTTTCCCGGAATATGGGTCAAGGAGAGGATCTTCAGGTCCATAGGGCTGTGGTAGCGATGATAATCTTTTGGAGAAAGGTAAAAGTTCATGAACTCCCCACCCTCCACTTTTCCTACTGCTTCTTGATGATTATCTCCAAAAAGTTCTTCTATAGAGTAAGACATACCTTTGATCTGGTAGGCTTTCCCCTCAGTAATCGTACCTGCATCGGTAATAAGTGCATCCACACCACAGAGCAGTTTTGATTTTCCAGCGGGGATCTCCCTTGGGGTCTCCAGTGCTCTGGTAAAAAGTTTGTTCAGTGTTTTATAGGTACTGGGTTCACGGAACTCAGACATATCAAGCCCCATGAGTTTTACATATGTTGCATTGATGCTATGCTGGATGATAGAAGGAAATGCATGTGAGGCAAATTTACCAAAAGCATTAGAGATGACAGAAGTATAATGCTTAGCCATTACTGTCCTTTGCAAAGTGTTCCAGTGCATCTTCCATGAGTGAAATATGATAATTTTCCTGATGGTTGATGAAGTCAAAGAATTTTTCCAGTTCTGGGCTGTCCTGAGCTACTGCTTCAGAGAGTTTTTTACACTCCTCTTTTGCAGCCAACTCTTCATTGATCCCGTCTTTAAGGAACTGTACCACATCATCCACCTGATACATCTCTTTCATAATGAGACGAGGCACAGCGAGTATGCCCATTTTTGCACCCATATCTCCAAAACTTTTGAGATGGAAAAAACTCTCATCAATGAGTATTTGAAATATTCTATTCAGGTAGGCATCAGAACTGTGTGCTTTAAGGTAGTTGTAGATCATAATGAGTTCATACTCTTTATAGGTCTCTTCAAAAAGAAAGAGTGTAAGCGCGTCAGTTGCTTCCTGTGTGAGATCAATACCCGGGAATCTACGCTCCATAGAGAATGCCGTAACAGTTTCATCTTCCATGTTTTTGAGCACCTGTTTCATATATTTAATATCGGAATTGATACGTGCATTGAGGTGCTTGTCGGGTGAACTTAAAAGCTGCAAGTCAATTTCAGATAACCTTCTGTCAATATCTGTCAAAAGTTCAGAGAGCTTTTCTACTTTGATCGGAATGGCATCTCTGTCATAGCTGTAAGACTCTCCCAATTCTATCAGCTCATTTTCAAGCCAGGTAAAATGTCTGAAAAGAATATCTGAAAAATCAAACAGCACCTGTTTGTTTTGCGTGTTGCTCATAAACCCTGCCATGAGTGTTGCAAGCCATGCTTCATGTGTTTTGATCATAATCGTTTTCATTTTACTTTCCTTCTTCTTTAGGTACACAGGAGTTTGAGACCTGATAGGTGATTGCCGGATATTCCGGCTCTTCTCTTCTCTTTTCATAAGTATCGACTGCAGCTTTTATGGCCAACGCCACCATTTCAGAACAGGCTGCATCTTCAGGAGGCAGTGTGTCAAGCAGTTTCATAGTGGCATCAACCAGGTTTTTTACACCATTGAGGTTGAGATCTTTTGCTTCCTGGGTCAACATTGAACCTGCAACTACAGTGGTAGTACAGCCAATAGCCT
>DQSX01000121.1 GCA_015663065.1 Sulfurovum sp. | reverse complement strand
CTAAAGTTGTCTCTGCATAACACTGGTCAATGTCTCCGGCTCTTCTACCTACAATTTCATAGGGTACCTTTTGCCATTTTTCAAAGAATGCGCTAAACAGTTAGCTGCTTGATTGAGGTGAAATTGCGTTAGTGATTAGAATTGGCGTTGAGAGCAAAAAGTGCAAAGATCACTGCAAAGAAAAGCGGAAGTAAAAAGAAGTAAAAGAGCCATCCTCTTTTACGTTTCCATTTAACAGTTTCGGGGTTGTAACGTTTTACTGTGGACATAGCACTATCCTTGAAAAAGTTGAGATAAAGGTGCGAAGACCGCTGCACCTACAGAGAAGAGTAGAAATATCAAGCCAAATGTTTTTTGGTAAGCAGACAAAAACGATCCTTTTAAGAAGGATCGTTCATTGAAGACCCCTGTTTATATATCATATAAGCATATGATATAACAGAAGGGTTAACAGTAAGAAAATAAATGCGTAGATCTTTTAAATGATCCTGATATCTTCTGCCGAATCTTTCATCACAACTTTTTTATCTACGATCTCCATGATCCCGTCACAATAGGGGAGAACCGTCTCATCATGTGTAACCATGATAATAGCGACTCCCTGCTCTACTGCGATCTTCTTGAGCATTTGTACAACAGATATCGATCGCTTCGTATCCAATGCGGCAGTAGGTTCATCAGCGAGAATAATTTGCGGGTCATTCGCTAAAGCCCTGGCGATGGCAACACGCTGGTTTTGTCCTCCGGAGAGTTTACTTCCTGACATTTTGGCTTTTTCGGCGATGTCAAGATAGGTCAAAAGTTCCATCGCTTTGGCTTTGGTATCTTTTTCCGATACACCGCTCGACTGAGGAAGCAGTGTGATATTTTCAATGACATTGAGAAAAGGGATCAAATAAGGTGCCTGAAAAATAAAACCTATCTTCTCACGGCGGATACTTCGTGTATCTTTCACCAGCCAACCATTCTCATAGACTTTTTCTTCTCCCAGCCAGATCGTACCGGAATTAGGTTCTGTTACACAGCCTATCATCATGAGGAGTGTTGTTTTTCCCGCACCGCTAGGGGCAATGAGTGCAAGGAGTTCACCTTTATTCACAGTGAATGAAGCGCCCTCTATCACATCAACCCTGGTCTCACCCTCACCAAAATGCTTGACAAGATTCTCGACCTTTATTCCCTGTTCTTTTTTCATATTATCCTCCTATCGCAGAAGTAGGATCGGCATCGATCGCTTTTTTGGCACCAAAAAGTGAGGCAAGAAGCGAAGCAACAAGGATCACTGCAAAGAGTTTCACTGCATCTTCCGGCTGCAAAACAACATTCTTGGGAAATTTCGTATAGATCAAATGAGAAAATCCTACTCCCGATAGAAAAGAAAGTACCCCAAGCAGCAGTGTCTCCTGAACGATCATTTTTATGATCAGTCCATTAGGAATACCGATCAGTTTCATCACCGCGATCTCTTTGATCTTTTCTACGGTCATATTGTAAATGATCATAGCAATGATAACAACAGAGACCAGAAGAAGAATAGCAGTGAACATACCGATCTGTTTACTTGCCATTTTAATGAGATTACCCGTAAGTATCTCTTTTTGTCCTTCATTCGTGAAAATACCTTTGTGTTTCCAACGCCTGATATTGGCAGCCACTTCTTCAGGAGTATGACCGGTTTTCACTGTTGCTACAATGGCATTGACCATCGTTGCATCCGTTCCCCTGAAACCACGCGCTCTGTCTGTTCTGATACGTGCATTAGAGTAGAGGAACTGTAGTTTCTGTGCATCTTTGAGTGAAAGGTAGACCAGCAGGTCTCCTCCGGAAGAAACGGTTTTTTCCGTAATACCTACCACAGTGTAAAGGTCTCTCCCCAGAGGGATCTTTTCATTCAGAATAAAACCTGTTTTTTTTGAAACGACGATCTCATAGTGATCATGCAAAAGCCCCCGCCCTTCAATGATCCGTTTCTGATTCAGCGGTATCATTTTTCCCAGAGGGTCATAACCAAGGGCAAAGACTCTCGTTGTTCTTCCATCAGGATGGGGAAGCTGAAGATTCTGAAATGTCACGGCACTTGTCTGAGAAATACCGTTAACACTGCGCAGGGTATTTTTAAAATCTTCGTGCAGGCGTGAGGGTTCTGCAAACGGTCCAAGTGTATCTTCCTGAACCACCCAGATATCCGCACCTATATCATCTATCAGTGTCGTAGCATCGGAGATCATCCCCCGGTAAACCCCAATCATGATCAGTACGATCCCCAACAGCATGCCCACGCCAAGTGCCGTAATAATAAACTTGCTCAGAGAGTGGGAGATGTCTTTGGCTGCAAGATTGATCATATGGAGATAGTGCTTCCCTCAAAAAGCGGTTTCTTCTTTTCATTAGGAATAAGGATCTCGGTTTCCCCATTCACATCCTTATCCACACCGGCAAACTCACCATCTTCGGCAACAATGGACAAGACCATAAAATGTGCTTGTCTATTCTGTCTGACCCAAATACCTTTTTTCTCTTTGTATATAACTATATACTGTAAGGGTATCTTGTAAAGTTCCTTGAAAGTTTCAATGGTGATAGAGACTTCAGCCTGTTCATTGATGTAAAAAGGTTCCGGGATCTTTTCAAATCCTACATTGACCTCTCTCTCCTGTGTCACTGCATCACTGACAGCTGCGATCCGACGAACAATACCTGCGTAAGGCAGAGCTTCTCTTGATCGTAAGACTATCTTTGCCTTCTGCCCTACTTTGACCTTTCCGCTGATCCGCTCATCGATCCATGTTTTTATCCAAAGTGTTTCAGGATCAACAATTTTCACAATGCTAAAAGCAGGCGGTATACTTTGTCCGATCTCTGCATTTTTCTCGATCACAAATCCGTCTACCGGTGAGACGATCGTCATTTGCTCCAAACGTTTTTTGACCCCTGCTATCTCTTCCTGAATTTCCAGAAGGCGTATCTTCATAGAAGCAATCTTCTGCTTCGCCACTTCTGTCTGCCCTTTGGATATCTGCATGGATGTTTGACTCTGTTCAAAAGCAAGTCTGGAGATCCCTTTTGCGTTATAGACCTGCTTATCTTTTTGATAAGTACTCTCTGTCAAGTCTGCCTGTTCTTTGGCTATCATATGTTCTTTTTTGACCAATTCAAGATCGATCTTGGCACGTGTTAAAGAATTTTGAGCAGCACGTAGACGTGTGTTCAGATCGACCGGGTCCAAGCTTGCAATGAGATCACCCTTTTTAATACTTCGTCCCTGATCGGTTTCAATGCTAAGGATCTTTCCACCCGTCGCTGTCCCCACCGGATAAATATTTTTGGCACTCAATTCACCTATGCCAAAAACTTCAACAGCAGTTGTACCCTTGCTTGCATGATAAATTTCATACGTTGATTTTGGGAGATAGACATTTTTATAAAATAGTGCAATACCTCCAAGCAGAAGAATCGCAGTTATCGCTATTTTGACTGTTTTATTCATTTGTTATTCCTATTTTATACTTCTACACCAATCTTTCTGATTCTATCCCCTTTATTAGTTTATTAACTATAACAAGGAAGTATGAAGCGAATGTGAATTAGTTTGCTCTCACTTTCTCCTCTTTAACAGTCCAGATGGACATCACAGGGATAAAAACCAGCGTCATAAAGGTACCCACGATCAGCCCGCCAATGGCAACTGCACCCAATGGTGCCAGTCTCTCTAAACCTATG
>DQSX01000068.1 GCA_015663065.1 Sulfurovum sp. | reverse complement strand
TCTTTTTCTAGCTCACCTTCTTTATAAATATTTAGTATATGCTCATTAATAGTAGAACGACTTTTCTGAAACAGTTCAGACATTTGCTCTATGGTGAGCCAAACTGTCTCATCTTCAAGTCTGGTTTGTATCTTTGTTTGTCCATCTTCGGTTTGATAGATAAGTATGTTTGAGTTATGCTTCATCTCCACCCTCCACAAAACCTGTATGCCGTGCATATTTCTTTTAAGCCGTCATCTGCTAAACTTATACTCGTAAAAGAGTTGCGAAACGTGGAAAGTCCTTTTTGGACAACTGCTTGCCGCGGAAGTTCTGCTCCTTGATGGAGGGGTTCTGTATGGAGGGAACGGCAGTCCTCCCGTAGCTCTTCTTCTTTCTTATAAAGTTCATAAGGTGTTACTTCTTTGAGGTGAGACTTTGCTTTGATACTCTCTACATCTTTTTCTGTAATTTCAACAGCACCTGCCCATAAGTTATTGAACTCCTCCAGTGCAAAACCTATGTCATCACTATCTCTAAGTTCTACATTGAATTCAAAGTTTTTTGTGAGTCCGTTCTCTGACAAGTTTGATGAACCTGTAATAACCGAACCTCTATAGTCAATGCTGCCATCATGTTTTTTTATCTCATCTTCACGCAGAATATAAATTTTGGAGTGGATATTTTTCTCAGGAGATATACGGATTTCAATCTTTTTCTCTGCCAACATTTGAGCAAACAGAATAACACTCTCATCTACCTCTTGAGAATAAGACTCTTTGCCAAGCCCTTCTAACTGCTCCTCCACAAAGCGACCACTCATTTTTTCAAAATCCATTAGATTGAGTTTTACACCAGCCTCTTTTGCTTCAAGAGTTAGCTTGTCAATATTGATACCAACCAAGATACGCCCATTGGTAATATCTTTTAAAAGTGTTGCTATTTTACTAAAACCGCTGATACGGAAATACCCTATGAGGAATTCTAAATGTGTGATCCCCTTATAGTGAGTCAGTATATCTTTAAGGCGATTTTCTAAAGTATTATTATCACGATTTGTAAAAAATTTTGAACTCACTAACTCTTCCTTGCCGACATAAAATATATTATAGTTATTTTACCATAGTGAACTTTTAACCCACGCACTTCATTAACTTCTTATCAAAAGTCTTTACAGTGTGCTTTTCTTTCAATGCACAGAGGTAACAATCAATAAAATCAAGATTTTTACTTTCATACAATTTTAGTGCAACAACAAGTATCTCTTTAGATTCATGCATTGACAAATTCTCCATCTCTATAAAATCAATGAGAGACTGAACTATCTTCTCTCTAAGAGTTTTGTATACACCTTTCAGTACATAAATAACTTCTGCAACAACTTCATTTAAAACCAAACAGGCATTAGACTCTATTGTCTCTTTGGATTTTAAATACCTTACATGATTATCATCTATCAGGTAACGTAAAATATAGTTTGCATCTAAAACTATCATTTACTGTATTTCTCCACAACATGTCTCTGCTATGCACCCTCTTCTTGGTCAATAAGGTCAAGGTTGGCATAAGCATGCAGAGAACCTGCCGCACTTTTTCTTTTCTTCTTCTTTTCAACCTTTTGAGACAACTCCTCCACAAATGAAGCATATTTACTCTCAATAAAATACCCTTTAATCTTATTTCTCTTTTTGTCGATCACTTCAATAATATCAAAATCATTAAGTTTATGCAGGTTTCTTTGTATCTCAGATATGGAAATTTGTTCCATGACATACCTTTCATATATATTATAATAAAATGAGATAGTTTTGTCAACTATCCGAAAATCCCCCTCAACTCATCCTTCTCCATATTGCCAAGCCAATTCTCACCAACCGATACACTCAGGTCGGAAAGCTCACTTTTTGCTTTTATCATCTTGTCTATCTTCTCCTCAAAACTATCTTTGGTAATGAAACGATAGACAGAGACATTTCGTTTCTGCCCGATCCTAAAGGCTCTGTCTGTAGCTTGATTCTCTACAGCAGGGTTAAACCACAAGTCATAATGAATGACATGGTTTGCCTCTGTCAAGTTTAGACCTACTCCACCTGCCTTTAGAGATAAAATGAAGATTTTATGTTTAGGGTCGTTCTGGAAACTCTCTACTATCTCATCTCTTTTCTTCTTGGTCTGTGAACCTTTTAGAAAAAGAGGTGTAGTAAGCAGCACATCCTCTATCATTTTTACCAATATATCACCCATTTCTACATATTGAGTAAAGATAAGCACCTTCTCATTTCGTTGCAGTATTGTCTCCAGCAGAGTAAGTAACTGCTGTGCTTTTCCTGACAGTTTTGGGTCTATTGGGCTTGTTTTGTCAAAGTTTCTCGGGTGATTACATATCTGCTTGAGAGAGATGATGAGTTTTAGCACCAATGCACCGGTATTCTCCTCATCTTCCATCATCCTGAAGCTCTCGTCAACCACACTTTGGTAGAGTCCTGCCTGTTCTTTGGTCATGTTTGAGTACTCATCTGTAATGATTTTTTCAGGCAGATCAGGGGCGATATTTTTATCGGTTTTTAATCGTCTTAACATAAATGGAGCTGTGATTTTTTTAAGCTTTTCAATTTTGACTCTGTCTTTTTTTATCTCTATATCTTTGGCATAGTTCTTTTGAAAATCTTTAAGTGTTTTTAAATATTTTGGCAAGGTAAAATCAAAGATACTCCAAAGTTCAGAGAGATTATTCTCAACAGGCGTTCCACTTAGAGCTATTTTGTATTTAGCTTTGATGGATTTTATCGCTTTGCTTATCTCGGTATTGGGGTTTTTTATTTTTTGAGCTTCATCTATAATGAGACAATCTATCTTCTCTTTTTTTAGCTTCTCCAAATCTCTTCGTACAATATCATAGGTAGTAATAAGTATATCTGACTCTTCAAGTTTTCTATTCAATCCGTAGTATGAAAAATATCCCAAAGAGGGAGCAAACTTATCTAACTCTTTCTCCCAGTTATTGAGTAACGTGGTTGGTACAACTATAACTACACGTTTTTTGATAAAACCATTCTCTTTCAGATACAAAATAGTGCTAATCGCCTGAATCGTCTTACCCAATCCCATATCATCTGCCAAGATAGTACCAAAACCATTGAGTAGATTATTGATATTCCAAGAGAAGCCTCTCTCCTGGTAGGCTCTAAGCTCTGCTTGTAGTGAAGTAGGCACAGGTATATCTTTAGGTTTAAACAGCTTATCAATATAGGTTTCTAACTCTTTGGTCAAAAAAGCATCTCCATTGAGAGTCGCATGTAAAATATCAAACTGATTGAGGCTCTTTTTTCGTTTTATCTCTGCAAAAATATTTTTTGCTTCTTCGGCTGATATGACTACAAAGTTATCTTTAAACTCAATCAACTCTTTTCCACTCGCTACAAGTTTCTCAAACTCCTCCACAGAGAGAGTCTCATCACCTATGGCTATCTGCCAATCATACTCCAGCATGGATTGCAGGTCGAAAAATGATTGTAGGTTTTTAGATTTGGAGCTAACCTTGAGTGACAACTTTGGTCGTAAAAGGTTTTTTAACTCTTTAGGGAGAATAATATCTATACCCAAGTTAGCAATAATCGTTGAAGTACTTAGCAGAAACTCCTCTAATTTTGACTTGGAAAGCTCTACCGCATCCGACTCTAGCAGTTGGCTTGTTTCAGGCAGATAGCTATTAAGAAATGAAATGAACTTTAGTATCTCCATCTTGTTTAAAACCGTCAAACTCTGATTTAGCAGATACTCTTTAGTTTTATCCTGTACTTTAATAGCAAGAAAATATTCATCACCTTTGTCAATATAAATTTTATATTGATATTTGCTTTTTACAATATCAAAAATACTAAAATAATTGTAGATGGAGGTGGCTAAATTCTCATCTTCAAAACCTTTTACTTTGTACTCTTTCGCATAGAAAAAAGAGTGAGTGATAGCAGGTGGATTGTTTTTCTGCTTTTTGTGCATAAACTCCATACTCACTACAAAATCACTGATGACTGCAGAAAGTATCGCCTCGGTAGAGCTCAATTGATCGATATGACTCTTTTTATATTGAACCATTTGTGGAGCTAGTTTTGCCAAAGAATCCAATTGCTGCTGCACCTCCGGGATAGAGTGCAAAACTCTATACGCAATCAAAAAACTCTTTTTGTCTTCAATCACAGCCGGGATAAACGTCTTTGCTTCTATCATCAGGTAAGCTACCCTGAACAAGTAAAAGAGAAAACGGTAACTTTCGCTTCCACTATCATCCTCAAAGGAGATAAAAAGCCTAAAGAGCTCATTAGTCGAGATAGTCATATTTTGTGTTCTAAACTTGACATCCATATCATGAAAGAGGCTCTTGAATTCTACAAATAAGGGGTTGACAACCTTGAACTTACTCTCATAAATACTATGTTCCAGCACAAACTCAAAATCAGCATTTTGAAAAAGTCGCTCTATATCTTCCACTTCTCGACTCTGAAGGGGTGAAATGTTTTGCACCAGTGCTCTAGGTACTTTTTTATAAAACTCCTCCATCACCTCTTTGTAGTCAATGGGGGCAAAAGGAGGATTGGCAGAGAGCATGGAAAGAATAAATGTGGAGTTGTCACTTAATTTTATAATCTCCAAATCCTCTTGACTCACCTCTTTTTCCTCACAGGGAGTAAGTGAGAGTGGGTACTCTATGTTTATCTCACTCTCTATACCATACTCTTTGATGAGATCAAATCCACGAAGAGAGAAGAGTATAAACGGATTTTTGTCCATTTCACTCACAGCAATATAGTAAAGCCCTGCAATATGTTTACAGGCATATGCACCATAAAAATCGGGACAAGAGCAAGACATATCAAAGTTTTTAAAAAGAGAAATTTTAGCTTTGTGCAAAAGATTCAAAAATGATTCCGGCAGTTCTCCATTCATGATAGAGGCCAAAATAAGAGGGTTTTTCTCTAAAATAGTTTTGATCTTTTTTATCTCGTCCATGCTAAAAGGGATAAAATCCATACTCGTACTGTAGTAGGGGCTATAATTCCCTCTCACTCTTGCTTTAATATGGCTATCTTTGACAGAAACATTATAAACTTTACCTGTATTGGCATAGGTTTTCCCTCGTCCCAGCCGTCCATAATCTGTTTTTTGTTCTAAAACTTTTAGAAGTTCTGCTCCCCAGATGGTGGTTCCGTACTGTTTTTTTGCCATGCTTATTCTTTATTTAAAATTTGTTTTGTCACTAGCAGCACTCACTATTATGGTAAGCCCTAAATGAACGATACCTAGAGTATAGCTATATGCACATATTTACAGGAGTAGGGACTTCAGTCCCGTCAAAAGAGTATAAATAACGGGACTGAAGTCCCTACTCCACGTTTTTACTTGCTTCCATATTTGGTTTAGTATCATTATATTAAGTCTTACCTATCATACTTGATATTTACACTTTATTCCTCGGATCCAAAACAGTCTGAATACGGTCCGACAACAGGTTTGCTGCCAATACTAGAATAAACATAAAGATAAATGCAGAGAAGAGTGACCACCAGACCATCGGTTCTCTTGCCATCTCCAGTCTTGCCTGGTTGATCATATTTCCCCAGGAGTGCATGGTGGGATCTACCCCTACACCTACATAAGAGAGTACCGCTTCAGCCAATACCAAACCTGAAAAATCCAATACTACCGAGATGAGGATGATGTGCATCAGATTGGGGATGATATGTCGTCTGATGATAGTCCATTTTCCCACTCCGAAAGCTTTGGCAGCGGTGACAAATTCTATCTGTGAGATTTTCAGAGTCTCTGCACGAAGCAGACGGGCAAGTCCGGTCCAGGAGGTAATACCCAGTATAACAATAAGAAAGAGCATACGCAAGTCAGATCTCTCAAGTGTGCTTTCAAACCACTCCGGGTTGTTGTCCATCATCACTTGCATCGCCAGTACCCCAGCTGCGATGAGAAGTACCCCGGGTATAGAACTTAGTGTCGTGTAGAGGTATTGGATCACATCATCTACCCAACCGCCAAAGAACCCTGCACTCACTCCGAGTATGATGGAGACAGGAAGCATGATCAAAGTGGTCAATATGCCTATAAGCACACCTGTGCGAATACTTTTAAGACTCTGATAGAGTACATCACCGCCTACTTTGTCGGTACCAAGTACATGGTAGTCGTAACTGAGCATATAGAGCCAGGTGAATGTGACGATCAGCAGAGCAAAAGTAAAGTATGCTGTTTTCCAGGGCAGCACATCTTCTCTTTTTTCCCCAGCTTTTCTTCTATGGCAAAACATATGTATGAAAATAAATCCTGCACTGATACACAAACCCGTAAACAGTGCCAAAAGAGACTTTTTCATCACATCATCACTTTGGGAGACATATTTCAGAGGTAAATTGACCTGCTTTGTCTCACCCTCTTCAGTCACAACAATAGACTTTGCATACTCATGTGTTGCAAAAGGTGCAGAATAGGTACGTTCTGTATTTTTGATGTTGTGGGAAAAGATCAAGTCAAGCACAGAGAGTATCTCTCCCTGATAGCGCACCTCTTTACTCGACGTTTCTGTCTGGGCCATGGCAAAACGAAGATGTACAGAATCAAGCAGTGCAAACATCAGGTAAAAAAGTAAAATAACCGCAGAAGCCATGGCAATTTTTGACTTGAAGATCAACTGCCACTGTTTCTTTACCTGAGGAGAACGTGAAACGACCCATCCCCAAGCGATCAATGCAAC
>DQSX01000246.1 GCA_015663065.1 Sulfurovum sp. | reverse complement strand
TGCATCACGATGTGGCATAGAAGCAGAAAGGGTTGATGAAGTTCACTCTAATGAAAGAATTACTGATAGAATGCTTGAATCAATTAGAAAAGCAGAGTTTGTAATTGTAGACTTGACGCACTCTCGGCCTAATGTGTTCTATGAAGCTGGTTATGTACATGGCATAGGAAAAATACCAATCTATCTGGCAAAAGAAGGAACCAAGTTGGAATTTGATTTGAAAGATTATCCAGTAATCTTTTTCAAAAACATGAAACAGCTTAAAGATAATTTGGAAAACGATTTAGGGGATTAGCAAATGCAACTTAGCCAAGGATCAAAAAGTTTATTGGACTTAACAAAAAAGGCGTATAAGGGCGAAGTGATGCTTCCGGATTTTCAGCGTAACTTTGTTTGGACACGTCAAGATGTGGAAGAGTTGTTGAAATCACTGCTTGAAGATATGTTCATAGGAACATTTTTAGTGCACAATGTGGAGCCAAGTAATCCACCGTTTAAAACTATTGCTATAGAGGGTGCAAAACTGGTGAACCCTGATTATCGTGCAAATTCTAGCTTATTAATATTGGATGGGCAACAACGGCTAAGTTCGTACTTTTATGCGCTCTATTGTCCTGAAACAACATTGAAAAATGTGTCTCATCCTTATAGGTTTTTTATCAAAATAGACGAACTTCTCAATGATAATATTGATGATGCTGTATTTAGTTGGTCAATATACTATAGGAAATATAAAGCTCTTTTGGATGATGATGGTGCTTATGATATGCAAACCCTCAAGGAGGAGAAGCTTATACCATTCTCTTTTTTGAAAGATGATTTTACTGAGGTATGGTATGAAAATTACAAAGAAGACTTTAGTGATGAAGATGGACGGAAAATACGGGATTACATCAATAATGTAATTAATTATAATGTCTTGACACTAGATGTGTCTTTGGGAGAAAAACCTGAAACTATTGCGGTATTGTTTGAGAAAATAAATAGAACGGGTGTGAAGCTATCTGTGTTTGATCTACTCACTGCAAGACTCTATAAGTTCCTGAACCTTAGAGAAGAATGGGAAAAGAGTTTTGGTGAGCATTTAAATATTCAAAAGTTCGCTCTTGATAACAAAAGAGATACGACAGTTCCTTATTATTTTATCCAAGCAATTGCTTTATATGAGGGATTAAGTATTAAGGCACGTGACATGTTGAAGATAGATGAAAAACACATCAATCAGAAGATCTGGGAAGAGACAGCTGATGTATTCAATGATGCAGTACTGGAGAGGCTTCTTGATAAAAATGAGTACGGGGTAGGTGATGTTAGTAAGTGGCTCCCGTATAAGCCCATGGCGGTGGTGATGTTGGCACTTTTTAAACATGAAGAAAAAGATATAGCTAAGATAAACCAATGGTACTGGTCGTCAGTTTTTGGTGAGCGATATGCAGGATCAACAGATACAAAACTAACCAAGGACTATAAAGATCTTATGAAGTGGTTTGATGATGATAGCAAAGTACCTGAAGTTGTATTGGAAATGCGAAATATGCTTTTTAAGACATTTACGATCAAAGACAAGAAGTATGCTGGCAATTCAGTTTACAAGGGTGTGTTCAATCTACTTTTTATGCACGATGCAAAAGACTTCTACGAGAATGATAAATTAAAGTTTTCAGATGAATTGGATGACCATCACATCTTTCCGAAAAAATACCTTGAAAACAAAGGTGTTGAAGTAGACTGGGATATGGTGGCAAATCGAACATTGATCGGATCAAAGACAAATAAAAGAATTTCCAAGAAAGCACCAGGTATTTACCTTCAGGAGATGTTGAAAAACAATGGGAACGACAAAAAGAGTGTTAAGGCTATACTGGAAAAACATTTTATAAATGATGCTATGTACAAGATACTTCTTTCTGTAAATGAAAACAGTACAAAAGAAGAAATTACGAAAGCCTTTAATGACTTTGTAGATCATAGAGAAAAGATCATTCAAAATCATATTGCTAATCTAATTGGCTTTGAAGAGACTGATGAAGATAAGGAAAATTAAGCTATGAAGATACAATTTGACCCAAACCTAGAGTATCAACAAGAAGCAATCAAGTCCGTAACTGATATTTTCGAGGGACAAGAGGTGTGTACCAGTAACTTCTCTGTGCCTTCTTTTGATAACAATGGACTTTACAACAATGAAACAGAGCTGGGGTATGGTAATAAACTACATCTTTTGGATGATGAAATAGTTGAAAATCTCAATAATATCCAGTTGCAAAATGGACTGAAGCAATCCACTATGCCAACAAGTGGAAAGTTCAGTAAAGACTTTACAGTTGAGATGGAAACAGGTACGGGGAAAACCTATGTGTACCTCAAGAGTATCTTCGAGATGCACAAACAGTATGGATTTACGAAATTCATCATCGTTGTGCCGTCCATCGCCATTAAAGAAGGGGTCAATAAAACGCTTGAGATCACAGAAACACATTTCAGGGCAGCCTTTCAAAATACTCCGTATGACTACTTTACCTACAATTCTGCAAACCTTGAACAGGTACGAAGCTTTGCTACCAATGACTACATCCAGATCATGGTCATTAATATTGATGCTTTCCGTAGGAGTTTTTCTGACCCAAGTAAAGAGACAAAAGCAAACATCATCCACCGAACTAACGATAAGCTAAGTGGATACAGACCCATAGAGTTCATACAGTCCACCAATCCCATCGTCATCATTGATGAGCCACAAAGTGTTGACACCACATCCAAGTCCAAAGAAGCCATAGAGTCACTTAATCCTCTTTGTACCATAAGATACTCTGCAACACATAGAGATAAGCTCCATATGGTGTATAAACTTGACCCCGTAGATGCCTACAATAAACAACTGGTTAAGCAGATAGAGGTAGCAGAATTTAAAGTAGAAGACGGCAACAACAAAGCCTATATTAAACTGCTATCTGTTGACAATAAAAAGAGTCCTATCACCGCAAAGGTAGAGATAGATGTGATGAAGGGTGGATCAGTATCACGCAAAAAGCTTACGGTTAAGCAAAGTGATGATCTTTTTGACCGTTCAGGTGGACGTAACATTTACAGTGGGTACATCATCAATGATATCTATTGTGAAGAGGGTGCTGAGTATATAGACTTTACTTCTAAGCCTGAGATACTGGAATTGGGGCAAGCTATCGGTGGAGTAGATGAAGATGAGCGAAAACGACTACAGATACGAAAAACCATTGAGGAGCATTTGGAGAAGGAACTTAGACTTACCAAGAAAGGCATCAAAGTATTGAGCCTCTTTTTTATAGATAAGGTTGCTAACTACCGTTGGTATGATGAAGAAGGTAATGCTCAACAAGGTAAGTATGCATTGGTCTTTGAAGAGGAGTACAATAAGCTTATCCGTAAGCCAAAATATAGAACTCTCTTTGAAGATGTGGACATAGATACCATTGCCCAAAAGGTACACAACGGATACTTCTCTATCGACAAGAAAGGTAAAGTAAAAGATACCTCTGGAAAGACGCAAGACGATGAAGATACATACAGTCTCATTATGAAAGAGAAAGAGAAACTGCTTGGACTTGACAATAAACTGAAATTCATCTTTTCTCACTCAGCACTAAGAGAGGGCTGGGACAACCCTAACATCTTTCAGATCTGTACACTCAATGAAAGCAACACGGTCATCAAGAAACGACAAGAGATCGGTCGTGGATTAAGACTGTGTGTAAATCAGGAAGGAGAGCGTGTCTTTGGCTTTGATGTCAATACGCTTACCGTGATGGCAAATGAATCTTATGAAGAGTTTGCCAAGCAACTACAAAAAGAGATAGAAGAGGACACCGGCATTAAGTTTGGACTCATTGAAGAACATACTTTTGCCAACATTGTAACTGCTGATGAAAATGGAGAAGAAGTTTATCTTGGAGTGGATAAATCAGAAGATCTTTGGAAGCACCTATATGATGAGAAATACATAGATGACAAGGGAAAGGTACAAGATAGCCTAAAATTAGATTTAAAAGCTAATTCTGTGACATTACCGGATGGATATGAAGCAGTTTCTCCTCAGATCATTTCGCTCTTGAAAAAAGTAGCCGGAAATCTTAACATTAAAGATGTAAGTAACAGAAGAGTTGTGACACTAAACAAAGAAGTCTACTTAAGTGAAGAGTTTACAGAGCTTTGGAATAGGATCAAATATAAAACAACCTATAGAGTGAAGTTTGATGAAGCTGCGCTCATAGAAGCCTGCGCCAAAGAGATACGTAATCATCTAGTTGTAGGTAAGTCAAGATTTCAATACAGTAAAGCAGGCATAGAGATAACCCAAGGCGGTGTGGATGCAGATGTAGTAGAGGAGTCAAGCTTTGTCTATAACCCTAAAGACTTTGAGCTACCAGATATCGTTACATACCTTCAGAATGAGACAAACCTTACTCGTCGGGCCATTGTAGAGATATTGACTAAAAGTGGTAAGCTGGAGCAGTTTAAAAATAACCCACAAAAGTTTATAGAACAAGCCATGGGAATGATACAAAGAACCATGAGGCACTTTGTTGTAGATGGCATCAAATATGAAAAGATAGGTGATGACAGCTACTATGCGCAAGAGATATTTGAAGATCAGGAGTTGGCCGGCTATCTGAATCAAAACCTTCAAGAGAGTGAAAAGTCCGTGTATGACTATGTGATATATGATTCTGATGTAGAGAAAAACTTTGCTATCTCATTTGAAAATAATAGCAGCGTTAAAGTCTATGCCAAACTACCAAGCTTTTTCAAAATAGATACACCTCTAGGCAGCTACAATCCTGACTGGGCAATCGTCATAGAAAAAGATGATATAGAGAAACTTTACTTTGTAGTGGAAACAAAAGCTTCACTCTTCACAGATGCATTGCGTCCATCGGAACAAGCCAAGATAGACTGTGGACTTGCTCACTTTGATGCACTTGGGGATGATGTGGCGTTTATTAAGGCTACGGAGATGGGAGATGTTGAAGACCATATTAGTGTACCATAGGAGGATTTTTTGTAATGGATTTATTAATAGATTGGACCAAGAGCGATAAAGAGTTGTTTGTACAATATTATGATTTGATTAAAATTAAATCTACTCGTCAGGAAAATATTGAAAAACTTAAGCAGCTTGAAAAGCATTTCAATAATGAAGTTAGTATACGTGAGCATAAGCAGCTGTTAAAATTGACAGTTGATTTCTGTGAAATGAAAGACAGAACAATTAATCTTACATGTGCTAGCTGGGATAATATTAAAAGAGCCGTAAAGGTATATCGTCAAGCAATGAAAAACAGCAAAGACAATGCGGAAGAATTTTGTGAAACTTTGAAAAGTAGTACTTGGGAAAAAGGCATGAGTTGTTATCGCTATAATCAGATTCTTACGGATAAACTTAAAGCAATTAAAAAATCTCACATTGGCGTAATGGAAAAACCAGTTCTAGAGTTAGATGAGATATTGCAATCAATAGAGTTGCTCTCAATAGAGGACAAAAAGACTATATTGTTAAAGCTGGCTAATGAGTTGAAAATAAATTTACCTGAAAGTCATTTATAACTATAGATCAAGACTATGATGATGTAGATCATTGTGTGTTGTCGGGAGGCAGTTGGTCTTGTGTCTTTGGGTTAGATGTATGCAGGGATACTATAAAATCAATGAAATGATTTTACTCATTTTTATTATCGAATTACTGAATTACTTTTTGTCTAGTTTTTTGGGGTCATTCCAAAAGACTCATTGTCATCAAAGACGGAAAGGCAGCCATTGGGCGTCCTATTGAAAATATAGTGGACTTACTTCAATAGCACTTTACAGGTTGATGAGGTATTTTTCCCAAAGCCTCGTCACTTTTATAGTTTAGGGGTAAAAGTTCATTTTTGATGGCTATAAGATGTGCCAGTTGTATT
>DQSX01000015.1 GCA_015663065.1 Sulfurovum sp. | reverse complement strand
ACGGGTGTTGGTGGACAGGGTGTTCTTCTTGCTGGAGAGATTTTTGCATCTGCTAAAATTAACCTTGGTGGTTTCGGTGTTAAAACTGCTACCTATACATCACAGGTACGTGGTGGACCAACAGTAGTTGATATTCAGCTTGACGATGAAGAGATCTGGTATCCGCACGCAGTAGACGGAGAAGTTGACTTCATGCTTTCTGTGGCAGATGCATCATACCAACTTTTCAAAAATGGTGTACGAGATGGTGCGACAATTGTTATTGAACCAAACCTGGTATATCCAACTGAGGAAGACAGAAAAAGATGGAATATCGTAGAGATACCTATTATTACGATTGCAAAAGAGGAAGTTAAACTTGTTCTTACGCAGTCTGTTGTTGCATTGGCAATTGCCAATACATTCCAAAAAGCGATCGATGATGAAACGTTGAAAGCAACTATGCTTGAAGCAGTTCCTGAAAAGTTTCATAAGCCGAACCTTTTGGCATATGAGCTTGGAAAAAAATATGCAGAAGAAGCTATAGCTAAATCTAAGGCGTAATTTTCCATCTTTAAAAGAGTGTACGCAGTCTAGCGCTGGGTATACTCTCCTTTGTTACAGCCCTATGATCTACAGCAAATCAGACAAATTCTTTTTTCTTCAATTCTACAACTACACACCTTTTAAAATATTTTTTTAATTTTTAATTTTCATACAAACTTCTTACTATCTTTTGTTATAATGAACAAAATTTTAACTTAGGATAATACAATGAGCAACTATACAGATGACGATGATGATTACGGTGATTACAGAGATGATTTTTGGGGACGTTCTCCACAATCTTCTTACTTTGAGATAGCAAAAACAGCCAACCAGAATATTGTAGAAAATGAACTTGAAATTGTTTTTAGAAGACTGGCAGTAGCAGAACGTATGCTTGAAGAGCGCGATTTGTCTGAAGAGTTGGAAAATGAGATCAAAAGAACAGTTATTGATGAAGATATAGACGGCAGAACTGCTTCTGTATTTATTGACCTTGTGGGTCAAATTGTAACGAAGTGTGAGTAGTCAGAAGCTGTGGAGTCAGTCTCCCCAGCCATGCATTTTTTTAGAGATAATGACATCATACTCCTTAAACATATCATCAATGATACTTGTAGAGACAAAGAGCTTCTCTTCAAGTGATGCTACCCAACTGTCCAGTTGACCATACCCCTTTTTTTCTAAAAATATAACAATACTCCCTGCACTTCGTATGATCTTATGTACTTTTTTTAAAAAGTCATCTCTCGTATCATCGTCAATATTGGCTGTCAGAAAAAGAAAGTTGTACTCCCTTGCCTGTATCATATAAGAGGGACGGGCAAGGTTGAAGTGCATTACTTTGGCGTCTGTCTTATTTTTATGGTATGACAAGGCTTCTTCATAAAATGTTTTGTCTATACAATTTATCTGGTATAGATACTCTCTTTTTTGGCAATACTGGCTTAACACATCCGTGAACATCAGTCCGGAGTCTGCAAAATGTACTACTTGCTGAGAAGGGTTGGAGCCAATGATTTCACAGAGATTTTCCAATTGGTCTTTTTCTAAATTTTTCATACTTGAAGTGTAGCCAAAAAAAATAAATTTAGCTATAATTCTATTTCAGGTGCAACAGGTAGTTGCTGGTGGTGCAAACCACGAGAGGAAAGTCCGGGCTGCAAGTGAGACAGGGCTCCATCTAACGGATGGCCAGAGTAATCTGAGGGCAAGTGCAACAGAAAGTAGGTAGCCACTTCGGTGGTGATAGTGAAAGGGTGGGGTAAGAGCCCACCGGTGCTTATGGTAACATAGGCAGCCAGGTAAACCCTGTCCGCAGCAAGAAGTATATGGTACAAGTCTCACAAGCTGTTCAATCAGCACACATACTTCGCTTGAGCATATTGGCAACAATATGCCTAGATAAATAACTACCCACGACAAAACCCGGCTTATCGTTGCACCTAAATACTTCAAATAGTGTAACTCACTATGAATTATATGATTTCATTAAAAATGCAGTAAATTACAATAAAATATAGAATAATAATTACAAGGGGAGAGAATGAAAAAAATACTATGGATGGTACTGTTGGGTTGTGCCTCTTTGCTACATGCTGAAACAAAGCCGAATATGCTTTTTGATGGAGATGTCAATGCCTTGCTGGTCGACAAAAATACATTTTATGTAAAAGTAATTGACGAGGTTACTGGTGGATGTCTTCCTAAACCGGACCAATTGAAACAGTCAATGGAAGCATCACTTAAAAACAATGGATTTACAGTGGTAGATAAAGGAAATTATCTGATTCCAGAAGTACAAATATCAGCATTGGGGTTTCGTATCAATAGCGTATGTGTCGTTGATTTTACAGTGAATATATATTTTCCTATTGTGGCAGAAGTTCCCAACGCCCAAAATGTCCCTAGTGGTAATAGAACATTAGTGAAATATAATTATGATGTAGGCAGACATATTTTTAATTACTCTAAACATCGTATGCAAAAAACACTGAATAAATATGTCAAGCAATATGGCGATAAAATTTATATGAGTATCGCTAAGTCTAAAGATAAAATCTATACCAAATTTCCTTCTATTGAAGCCGAGATTAAGAAAAAACAACAAAAATAGAAGATTTGGGGAAAAGAGGTCAGGTCTGCTTTTCCTCAATATTAACTCCTTTTCGCTATAATCTATCAAAAAAGAATTCCAATGAAAATATTTTTATTCCTAGTTATCCCTTTGCTGGTTTTTGCCAAAGTACATTACGCAAAAGTAGAACCTTATGAATCTGTGGTACTCAAATCTGCAGTGAGTGGATTGGTGGTGGATGTTGACCTTGATGCTGAGGGTACACTGGTCAATGACAAAAGGGTGATACACATAGATGATGCTTTAGATAAAACCAATTTGGAAGATACCAAAAAGAGCATTGCTCTTTTGGAAAAAATGTTGGGGATCAATCATGAGATCGCTTCTTCTTTGGCGGGAACTGTGAAAAGACAGGAGGGGTACTTTAAGCGTATCTCAAAACTTTCAACGGCTTCAAAAACACAAAAAGACAATGCCTACAGTGCGTTTACTTCAGCAAAAACACAGTATTTGAGTACCAAAGAGAAGATCATCTCTTTGGAGAAACAGATACTTGATATGCAATATAAAGCTTCTCAGTTAGAAGATATTTTAGTGAAAAAATCAATTATTCCTCAGAAGAAATATCTGTATAAACTTCTTGTAAGAAAAGGTGACTATGTAGCACCGGGTACAGCTCTTGCCGAGTTACAGGATGCCAGTAGAGCCAAACTGGTACTGTTTCTTGAGCCAGAAGAGTTAGTGGGAACAGATGATAAAGTCATTTACCTGGATGGTAAGCGAACTGAATATAAGATCGGGAAGGTATGGCGTGTTGCAGATGAAAAATTTATCTCTTCGTACCGTGCAGAGATATACATTCCAGCACCTCAAAATGAATTTTCCAAACTTGTAAAAGTGGAGATGAAATAATGGCAGAGCGTACCACAGCATGTGCTTTAGATTGTTATGATGCCTGTAAGATCATCATTGAAGAGGATACTTTTCCAAAAATGACAGGAGACGCCCTTCATCCTGTAGGAAATGGTGCCTTGTGTGCCTTGCTGAACAAAAGCATACATGAAGAGAGCCGTATAGAAAAACCGCGTGTAGATGGGGTAGAAGTCTCTATGGATGAGGCTATAGCTGCTGTTGCAGAAGCGTTTAAAAAAGAGAAGTCTCTGCTCTGGAGAGGTTCTGGCAACATGGGTGTAATGCAAGAGGTGAGCAACCTCTTTATGGAAAAGATCGGAGGGTACCTTACAAAAGGTTCACTTTGTGACGCGGCAGGGGATGCAGGGATCGAGATAGGCAGAGGGGTGAATAGGGTTCTACCTCTTGAACAGATCAAAGAGGCAGAAACAGTAGTGGTCTGGGGACGTAATGTCACTGTGACCAATGCACATATGATGCCTTTTTTGGAAGGTAAAAAGATTGTGGTCATTGACCCGGTAAAAACAGCCATTGCAAAAAAAGCAGACTACCATTTGCAGATCCAACCGCGTACGGATTTTTATATTGCCATTATGCTGGCACGTTTTGTTTTTATGGAAGACAGTCAAAAAGATGAGTGGCTTGAAGAGTTTGCTCCGGAGTTTGAAGATTTTTATGACTTTACCCGAGAATTCCGGATCAAACCTATTTTAGATTATTGTGGGACAGACCTTGGACAAATGGGGCATGTCTTGGAGTATTTACGTGACAAAAAAGTTGTTTTTCTTGTCGGTGCAGGTGTGCAGAAATATACAACGGGACATGCTGCTCTTCATGCTATAGACTCTTTGGCAGCTATACTCGGGATGTTCGGAGGGGAGGGAACGGGTGTCCACTACCTCTCTGACTCAAAGTTAGGTTTTGAAAACCCTTTTGCTGTGAACTGTAAAAAAGTTCCCAAAGCGACTACAGAGTTTGCAGACTTTGATACCGTACTGATACAGGGAGGAAACCCTGCGGAGTCCATGCCGGATTCTAATCGGGTAAGAGCTTCTCTGGAGCGTGTGGAAAATCTTATCTATTTTGGATTGTATGAAAATGAAACTTCCAAAAGGGCAAGGATCGTCATGCCGGCCAAAAATTTCTTTGAAAAAGAGGATCTTCGTCTGAGTTACGGGCATCAGTATGTGGAAAAGATGCATAAGATCATAGACTCTGACATTGGAATCACTGAGTATGATCTTAGTAAAAAACTTTTTGATGTTTTTGGATTTGAGGGACTTGAGTCAGAGACATTCTATATTGATGCTTGGCTGGAGCAGTGCAGGATGGAAGATGGTCACTATATTTCACCGGGCTATGAAGTAACACCTTATGAAGCTGGTTTTGGAGAAGAGTGTGATGACGAGTTTGAATTCATTGAAGAGTATGATGATGATTTCATCAACACAAAAAGTTTTACCAAAGTACGTACATCCAAGAAAAACAGAGTGGATGATGAAAAGTTTTGGCTACTGACTCCCAAAACCAATAAAGCACTTAATACACAATTTGCAAACAGCAACAGTATTGAAATGCACAGTGAACTTGGTTTTGCTGAAGGACAAAGGGTAAAAGTATGTTCTCCTCACGGAGAAGCTGATTTTACGGTGAAGATCAACGAAGACATTCGTACAAACTGTGTGTGTATCTCCAGTAATACAAAAGATGTCAATATGCTTACCCCGACACTTTTGAGTGATGAGGGTGACAATGCCTGTTATCAGGAAGTAAAAGTAGAGATACAGGCACTATGAAAACAAAGAACACCTTTTCCAAAGTTGGTTTTGTCCTTGCGACAGCAGGATCAGCGGTAGGACTTGGCAATGTGATCCGTTTTTCTTTTGTAATGGGTGAAAATGGTGGTGCATTTTTTGTTATCTAGCTTCTCCATAATGGTTATGGGTGCTTCAGTAATGTTGACTGAAATGCTTCACGTAGCGATATGTTGAGTACTTTTGTTTTTAGTGGTGCCATTTTTATAGCTTCTTTTTATGTGCTGGCACGAGGTATTACAACGGTATTGAGAAGCTTAACCTTGTGCTGATACCGGCCATTCTACTCATCTTTACCGGTATGCTTATTTACTCATTTACACTGGACGGTTTTTCTCAGGCTGTGGTTTTCATGTTCCACATT
>DQSX01000221.1 GCA_015663065.1 Sulfurovum sp. | reverse complement strand
TCTCTTTCCGGTTTAAGGGTTCTATAGTTGATCGTTTCTGGTTTTTTTACTTCACCAAAACTCCATGAAAGGATCTTTTCCGGACTTGCAACTCTCAGTTGTAAGGCTGCAATATCCTTTGGTCTCTCTTCACTGTTAAGATCTATTGGTGTTAAATTCTCTAAAAACTTACTCATTTTCACCCTCCACTTCTTTTTTACTCTCATATAACTCTGTATCCAACCCAAGTGCCTGAAGCTCTTTGGTCAATACGAACATTGTCTCAGGAACACCTGATTCCGGTACAGACTCACCTTTAGTGATGGCTCTGTATGCTCTTGCTCTACCTTCAACGTCATCTGACTTGATCGTCAACATCTCTTTAAGGATATGTGCTGCTCCATAGGCTTCAAGTGCCCAGACTTCCATTTCACCGAACCTTTGTCCACCAAAGAGGGCTTTACCACCTACGGGTTGTTGTGTCACAAGTGAGTATGGTCCGGTTGAACGTGCATGCACTTTTTCATCTACCAGGTGGTGCAGTTTCAGCATATACATATATCCGACATTCACTCTTTCTATCATCTCTTCGCCCGTTTTGCCGTCATAGAGTTTCATTTTACCGTCAGAGTCTATTTTTGCCAATTCAAAGAGTTTATCAAATTCAGTTTGGTTCGCACCTTCAAATACAGGCGCTGCAAACTTAACACCCGTTGACCAATCTCTACCATATCTTAGTAGCTCTTCATCACTCATATTGCCAAGAAGTTCTTTTGCATTCATCAGTTTTGCAACATCTGCAATTTCGATCATCTTCGCTCTAAGTTCCTGTACAAAGTTCTCTTGTTTTGCTTCAAACAACTCCTGGATCTGCTCACCTAGTCTTTTACCAACCAGACCAAGATGTACTTCAAGAATTTGTCCGATGTTCATACGGGAAGGTACCCCTAGCGGGTTAAGGATGATCTCAACCGGTCTTCCGTCTTCCATGTATGGCATATCGATCTCAGGAACAATATTGGAAACGATACCCTTGTTTCCGTGACGTCCCGCCATTTTATCCCCTACTTTGAGTTTTCTCTTTGTAGCGATATAAATTTTTACAAGTTTCGTCACACCAGAAGGAAGAATATCATCTTTTTCAAGTACCAACAACTTCTCTTCATGGTCGTTTTTCAGTCTCTTTTTCTGCTTCAGGAAGTAGTTTCTAAGTGATTCATACTCATTTTGTACCTTCTCGGAGTATGACTGTACTACACCGGTAAGTGCAAATCTGTTCACCTCTTTGATCGCCTCTTCAGGGATCGTAGATCCCGCCTTATACTCGGTATCACCTATCGTGACATCTTTAGCCAACTCCTGCGCTGCAAGATAATTCGAAATACGTAGGATCGCTTCTCTGTCTATCATAAGAAGTTGATCATGGTGATCTCCATCCAGGATCGCTTTTTCTTCTTCATATGCCTGGATGGCACGTGCATCTTTCTCGTAGCCTTTTTTCGTAAAGACTTTGATATCAACAACCACACCTTCCATGGATGCCGGACAGTACAGTGATTTATTGACCACATGTCCTGCTTTTTCACCAAAGATCGCTCTTAGAAGCCTCTCTTCAGGTGTAGGCCTGATCTCACCTTTAGGGCTTACTTTACCTACAAGTATCATACCAGGCTTTACATAAGTACCGATTTCAACAATACCGGACTCATCAAGGTGGATCAACTCATCTTCGCGAATATTCGGGATATCGCGTGTGATCTCTTCTGTACCATGCTTAAGTTCTCTTGCCTCTACTTCTTTCTCATACGTATGCACAGAGGTAAAGGTATCTTCACGAAGGATCTTCTCAGAGATAATGATCGCATCCTCATAGTTGTATCCGTACCATGGCATAAATGCAACCATAATATTTTTACCGATCGCAAGCTCACCCTGATCCATATTCGCACCATCGGCGATAGGTTGGTTCGCTTCTATCTTATCACCAAGTTTAACAATAGGTGTTTGTGTAAAAGTCGTATTTTGGTTGGTTCTCATATTTTTTTCAAGTGGGTAATGGTCGATGAACACACCTGACTCATCTTCACCCATGATATAAATATTTTTAGCATCTACTTTTTCAACTGTCCCCGCTCTCCCTGCCTTAACACACTCCCAGGCATCACGACTCACGATCGCTTCCATACCTGTTCCGACAACCGGAGCATCCGTTTTAAGAAGAGGTACCGCCTGACGCTGCATGTTTGAGCCCATCAATGCACGGTTGGCATCATCGTGTTCCAGAAACGGAATAAGCGCTGCCGCAGATCCTGAGATCATCAATGGAGAGATATCGATAAGATCCACACGTTTCGCATCATTCAACTCGATGTTACCGTTGAGTCTGGTCTCTATAAGATCTTCTTCAATACGTCCATCCTCTGTCAATACAGTAGAAGCAGGGGCTATACACTTGTCCTCTTCCTGTGTTGCAGTGATATAGATGATCTCGTCTGTGACCTGACAATCTTTTACGATCTTGTATGGTGCTTCAATAAACCCGTGCTCATTTACTTTAGAATAAGTAGCCAGTGTATTGATAAGACCAATATTCTGCCCCTCCGGCGTTTCAATAGGACAGATACGACCATAGTGTGTAGGGTGTACATCCCTTACTTCAAATCCGGCTCTCTCTTTAACAAGTCCACCTTCACCCAATGCTGAAAGTCTTCTTTTGTGTGTTACTTCTGAAAGTGGGTTCGTCTGATCCATAAACTGTGAAAGTTGTCCGCTTGAGAAGAATTCTAAAATGGTATTTGTGATCATTTTAGAATTTACAAGATCGTGTGGCATCAACTCATCGAGTGTACCAGATACTGTAGTCATCTTATCTTTGATCGCTTTTTGCATCTTGACTAGACCATTGTGCAACTCGTTACCAAGAAGCTCACCGATGGCTCTAATTCTTCTGTTACCCAAGTGGTCTCTGTCATCTATATGACCTTGACCATTTTTTACTTTAATAAGGTATTTCACTGTGTTAATGAGATCTTCTGAAGTCAATACCGTAGCATACTCAGGAATATCAAGTCCCAGTTTATGGTTCATTTTCATACGACCGACTTCTGTAAGATCATATCTTTCAGGATCAAAGAAAAGTTGTCTCAAAAATGATTTTGCCGCTTCAGGAGTGACTGGCTCTCCCGGTCTCATTACTTTATAGATACGAATAGCAGAAAGTACATTCTCATCATCGATCTCTTCTGTTTGCTTGAGCAGTCTTAAAGACTCAGAATCAGCAATAAATGCATTGATAATAGAACGGTCTGCACCTTCAGCCAGGTCATCAATGATCTCAATAGTCTCGATACCCTGCTCAATCACTTTCTTCAATCTTGTCTCATCCAATGAAGAGACTGCATCATAAAGCACTTCACCACTTTCCTGGTCGATCACTGGCGTAGCCAAGTGTCTTTCCATAAGTACGTCAAGAGGATACTCGATCCACTCAAGACCTTCATCAATAAGCTTTTGTGCTTTTTTCTTAGTCAGTCTTTTGCCTGCATTCACAACGGTATTGCCATCCATATCTTTCACATCATACTCTGCTCTACCGCCAAAATCAGCAGGATCGAACTTCGTCAAAAATCTGTTATCTTTAATAGAGATCTCTTTTGTAGAATAGAATAGTTTTACAATATCGTCTTTAGAGTAATCCAATGCTCTGAACAGGATCGTTACAGGGATCTTTCTTCTTTTGTTAATACGTGCATAAAGAATCTCTTTTGAATCATACTCGAAATACAACCATGAACCACGGTCAGGAATAATTTGTGCAGAGTAAAGAAGTTTTGCAGCAACCGTTGTTCCCTCTTCTTCTTTAAAAATAACACCCGGCGATCTGTGAAGCTGGTTCACGATGACTCTCTCAACACCGTTCACAACAAAAGAAGTTCTCTCTGTCATTAAAGGAATATCACGAACAAATACTGCCTGCTCTTTGATCTCTTTAGGATCAAGCTTTTCCCCTGTCTTCTCATCTCTGTTCCAGATAGTAAGGGCAATATTCATTTTAAGAGATACAGAGTAAGTCAATCCTCTTTCCATACATTCACGTACCGTATATTTCGGCTTGATGATCTCTGAATTTTTGTATGTAAGTGTCAATCTGTTTTGTTGATCGTGTATAGGGAATGCTGATCTAAAAACTTTTTCTAAAGTAGAGTGTTTTCTGTCTTTTTCGCCTAACATTAAAAAGTTTTCATAACTTTTCTGCTGAAGTTGGAGCAAGTTTGGAATTTCTATTTCTCTTGGTGTTTTTGAAAAATCAACACGAAGTCTGTTACCAGAATGCAAAGAATTTAACATGTTTATCCTTAGGTTGGTGTGTTAGTATGGTTATGTATTAGTTAATTGATTAATATCGTCTTTAGTCTTTATGCAAGACTGTAAATAGATACACAAAGAAACTATTAGAGGAGGGTATGAAATGTCTCCGAATAGCTTTTAACTATATCTTGGGCAGGGTTGAGAACAAGCCAGTGCCTGTTCTCGGGTAAATAAGTCAAAAGACTTATTTAAGCTCACAAGAAGCACCAGCTTCTTCGATTTGTTTTTTAAACTCTTCAGCTTCTTCTTTAGATACACCCTCTTTAAGAACAGATGGGGTCTCTTCAACAGCAGCTTTTGCTTCTTTAAGTCCAAGACCAGTAATTGCTCTTACAACTTTAATTGCATTGATTTTTTTAGCCCCTGCATCTGTAAGGACTACGTTAAATTCTGTTTGCTCTTCAGCAGCTGCACCAGCACCTGCATCTCCGCCAGCGGCTACTACAGTAGCTTGCGCAGATACGCCAAATTTCTCTTCAAATTCTTTTACAAGCTCAGAAAGCTCAAGTACTGACATGTTTGAGATAAACTCAAGAACATCTTCTTTAGTTGTTGCCATTTTTAATT
>DQSX01000243.1 GCA_015663065.1 Sulfurovum sp. | reverse complement strand
CAAAGTTTGAAACGATCAAGATCATTGCCGGGGAAGCATTGACACGTGAAGATCTTTCAAGTCCGCAATACCTCAGAGCACTGATAGATGCAACAGAAAGTACCTATGTACACTTAAATGATACCATCTGTGCCGATCTGGTCATGTGCCAGGAGTGCGCAAGCAAAAGAGATCTTTTAAATGAATATCTTCACCTCTTTGATGATATTGAACTGGGAAGAACGGTGCATGATGCCGAAGAAAAAATTGCAAGGTTTCCAGAAGCGATCAAGCAGGTCATTGACCGGATCAATACCGTATTGACCGACCTGAAATAATATTTATCTACAGTGCAGCTGCTGCCTGTAGAAAATCTTCTGTGATCATAGTCGGGTCTTCCAGACCAATGGAAACCCTTATCATCCCTTCTGTAACGCCAAGAAACGTTCGTGTGGCTTCATCAAAATCACTGTATATCGTAGAGGTCATATGTAGTGCCAGCGTTCTGTTGTCACCGATATTTGCTGTTTGTGTGACCAGTTTTAGCTTATTTAAAAGTGTAAATGCACGTGCTTTTGTACCACAATCCATAGTCAATAAAGGTCCACAGCCATTGATGAAGTCACGTCTGTACATTTTATGATCCCTACTGGAAGGCAAAGAGGGGTGGTTGACATCTACACCTTCAGGTAACGCTTTGTGTAGTATCTTTGCTACTTCTACCACAGAATGATTGATACGTTCTACACGTAAAGCGAGGGTTTCCAGTCCAAGCAGTGTCAGGAAAGAGCCAAAGGCATTGGCTGTCATACCCATATCTCTGATGGCACGCTTTTTACAAATAGGGATAAACGCTTTTTGACCTATCTTTTTCACGATCTTATGTATATCTGCATATTTTTCGTTTAAAAGTTTTTCCTCTTTTTCTTTGACCGCTCTAAATACCGCTACACCACCAAGTGCGGCAGAATGTCCGGAGATATTTTTCGTAGAGGAGTGCACCACAATATCTGCACCCAGTTCCAACGGTCTTACAAGAAGCGGTGTGGCAGTATTATCCACCAGCAAAAGTGTCTCATAGACCTTACACATATCTGCGATCATTTTGATGTCAGGCAGTCTAAGACTGGGGTTACCCACTGATTCCATCAGTACCATTTTTACACCGGTTTTCAGTTTTTTCTCTATGTGCTGCATGTCATCTACTTCACAAAAACTGTTTGTCACAGCAAAACGTTTCATGGTCTCGGTGATCAGCGTATAGGTTCCGCCAAAAAAGCCACCTATACACAACACTTCATCCCCCGACTTCAAAAATGCTGTTGTGACCATGGAGAGCGCTCCCATACCTGAAGAGGTTGCGATGGCAGCGAAACCACCTTCCATTTTGGCAACCACTGCTTCAAGTTTGGCATTGGTAGGGTTCCCTACTCTAGCATAAAGAGGCGCGTTCACTTCTCCGGAAAATATACCTTCTGCCGTCTGTGCATCTTCATAGCCGAAGGCTGCAGATGTCGTAATGGTAGGTGCAATAGGACCTACTTTGGAACCTACGCTTTGCACCAGCAGTGTATTGTAATAATTGAAATCTTTTTTCATTGTATCTTTCCTATATTGAAAAATTAAGTGTCTGCTCTGTTTTTTGCTGATAATTCTTCAGTTCTGACAAAGGGGTATCAAATACATTGGCAACCCCCTCTTTAACATCTTCCCAAAAAAGCTTCAAAGTTGGATTGTTCGTTCTGCAAATATCTGACAGGGCATCTGTTTCGAGAATCAGTACAACATCTTTCAGTGTAATATCTTTTAAGTCCTTGGCAAGGCGGTACCCGCCTCGGGCACCTTTTATACTTGTAAGTAAGCCCTGCTTTCTGAGTGCCAGCAGTATTTGCTCTAAAAAGTTTTGAGGCACAGATGCACGCTGTGCCACCTCTTTAATGGTGAGTACTTCATTTCCGGGTATAGAAGAGAGTTCATGCAGTGCTGCCACTGCATAGATTGTTTTTGTAGAGATACCTATCATGTTACATAAAACCTTTTACACAAATCTCTCATGGAATGATCTTCATTTTTGTTTTTCTTAATTTCTCTTTTGTGATTTGTATCACATAGTATAGCCTACATCCTATGCAAAAATCAAACACTGTTTCAAGTACTGCACAAATGAAGAGTATCATCGCAGTAAATTGTGCCGTATACAGCAATCCGTTAAAATAGAACACTGTAAGTAAAAATGAGACAAACAGACCAAGAAAGAGTGAAAATCGTTTTGGAGATTCGTCCGTATATCTACCTTTTACAGCAAACTTTGTCAAAAAAAATGTTGCATTTAAGTGAAACAAGCTCAAATAAGGCATCCGCAATGCACGTACAGTAAAATCGAACAATAAAATGAATGCAAAGAGCGGTTCATGGCTTACTAACAAACATAAAGTCACAAGTGCAATCTGCAGTGAAAGCAATCTCACCAGGTTGCTGTCTATACGTAGAGAAGATATGGGACAGGTAGGAGACATAATATTCCTTTTCATAATATTCTCACAGTGTAACAAAAAATATTTTAAAGTAAAGTAAATCTATAGATTATCTTATATATTCTTTTTTATTTTCTTGTTTACTCTGCTTTGATGCAGGTAGTTTTTGCGTTATAATATGTAATAAACAGTTCAATATCAAACAAAAAGGATCCTACAATATGCATAAAACTATCGTTGCATTATCTGCCTTACTCCTCATACAGTCTAACACTTTTGCTTCCGGGTCAGGAAAACAGAATGTGGTACTGGACAAAAAAAATGCGATCTACTGGCAAGACACCCGCTTCACAGAAAAAAGTTCTGAAGACTGGGATGATGCACGCGCTTACTGTGAGGCATTGGAACTCGACGGTATGAAACAGTGGAGACTGCCTACATTCAAAGAACTTCTCACTATTGTAGATTATACACGTGTTGAGCCTGCCATTCATCCTGTATTCGCTTATGTCAATCAGGGTACCTATTGGACTTCCATAGATTTTTCAGCTACCCTCTCGCGTGCCTGGACCATTGATTTTCGTACAGGGAAGACCTACTACAGTTACAAAACAACCAATCACAGTGTTCGCTGTGTAAAAGACCTAAAAAGTACAACGGTAAAGGATAGCAAATGAAACAGATAGCAGCTACATTTCTACTCAGCGCTACACTGCTTATGGCAAACTCATCCAAGGTAGATGAAAAAAGCGGGCTTATATGGCAAGACAACCAGGATGTCGGAGAAGTGATGTTAACCCATAGTGAAGCTAAGGCTTATTGTGCATCACTAGACGTAGATGCTTATGAAGACTGGCGTCTTCCCACACTGAAAGAATTTTATACGATCGTTGACCTGACCCAAAACCGACCGGCACTGAAAAATGGTTTTGATATACGCGATGACGGAAGATACTGGACAGCGACTGTGTTTGCAAAAAATCCAAAAAAAGAAGCCTGGTACATTGCCATGAGTTACGGAGAAGCAGAAGCATATAACAAGAGTCGTGTTTATCATGTACGATGTGTAAGAAACAATATTGTGAAATAGTCATATTTCTTATGTGGAGATAGACTATTCTTCACTGTTAGCAGACTTATTTGGCACATACACACATAGCACTCAATGAATTAATCTCTTATAAAAAATACCTCAAATAAGAGTGCACAGTGCTTGCACAAAAAACAGTTATTATTTATTTCATTTCATACATTTAGGACAGATATGCACAAGTTACCCTCTATACTATTGACATTTTTTACACTCTCAACAATGATTAATGCTGACAGTATCAATCAACTCATTCAAGAGTCATTAGAAAAACACCCCTCTCTACGCGCCATTCAATACCGACTTTCTGCAATGGATAAACGGATTGAAAATAGTCAAAATTGGTCTAACCCCGAATTGATTCTTAATGTCAATGATATTCGCTTTGATGACCCAACAAACCGAGCTCTTGAACCCATGCAATACCAGGCCATTAACTACAAACAAAGATTCCCATGGTTTGGTAAACTTGATGCCAAAGAACGGTATACCTATGCACTAAAAGATGTTATTTCTGATGACTATGAAATTTCTAAAGTAAAACTTGCACAACAGATTAAGCTTACTGCGTATACTATTATTGAAATTAAAGAGCGTATCTCTATTGTTAAAAACTATGAAAAACTTACGCAACAAAATATTGCGCTATATGATGCCTATACAGCGACAGATACAATGAATCATTCCAACAGCATGGCAGCAGAGCTCCTGCTTTCAAGACTGCATATTCGTATGGAACGATACAGGGCTGTACTTAGCAGTCAAAAAGCAAAACTCTCCTACCTTGTACAGAAAAAAAACATCTCTATTGCCCAACATCTTAGCGTACATAAACCCAAATCTTTAAGCTATTATCTCTCAAATCTTTTTAATAACCCAAGCTATAAAAAAACACTTTCACAAAAAGAAGTGGCTTCTCGAAACAGTGAGGTGAAGGCACTAGATGTCAATCCTGATCCTTTTGTGCAAATAGGCTACTTTAACCGTCAGGAATATGAAGATTATGCATCTATAAGTGTTGGCTTTGCGATGCCAATTTTTGGAACAGAAAAAAATGAAGCAGAAGCAGCACGTAGAGATACACTTGCAGCACAAAGTGCTTCTTTGGATTATAAATTTGCTCTTGAAAGTGAAATACGTACAAATTATGCCAAATTAAAAGAGTATTACAATATCTATAACATTATTCAAAAGGACAGTATGCCAAAGCTAAAACATATGTTTGCACTGAATGAAGCCTCCATAAAGAGTGGTGAGGATCTCTTTACCTACACCAATCTTCTTGAACAAAAACTAGATCTAGATGAAGAACGTACCGTTGCAAAAGCTGCTTACTTAAGATTACAAGCCCAACTCGATGCACTTATAGGAAAAATAAAATAATGAAAACAAACACACACTTTAAGAAAAATAAATTCACCCTACTTTTACTCTCAATGACACTAATCATAACTTCTATACACGCTGAAATGAAATGTGAATCAGGAAAATGTAGTGCATCTAAAGAGGTAAATAAAAAAGTTATCCCTGCCAAACCTGAAGTAAAAAAAACTACAGTTAAGACACAAATGAGTGCAGAAGAACATAAAAAAATGTTAGAAGAAGAAGCACAAACAAATAAATACGTAAACCCTAGTTCCAAAAAACTACAAGAACGAAACAACAAAAGCGTTATTGAACAACTTTTTAATGTTAGAACAGTCACAGTAAAAGTGAATACTATTGCAAAAAAACAAACAAATTACGGCTACATTAAAGCTATTGATGCCCGTAAAATTGATGTTGTTTCTTGGTACAGTGGATTTGTTGAAGTACTTTACGCAGACACGCTTTATAAAAAAGTGAAAAAAGGAGATCCACTTGTTAAAATCTATTCTCCTGAAGTCTATAAGGCGAAACAAGATTATCTTAACTCTATAAAATTCAATGCCCAACGTTCATCACCAGGTATGCTCAGAGGAGCAAAAGCAAAGCTTAAACTTCTTAATGTATCTAAACAAGAGATTGAAGCCATTAGAAAAACACGAACCGTTCAAGAATACACAACCATTTATGCACCTATATCTGGATGGTTATTTATGAAAAGTCTCAATGAGGGATCAGCCATTAAGAAGCAAGAGAAACTTTTTGAAATTGTCAATTTGGACGAAGTATGGATGGAGGCAAAAATATTCCAAAAAGAGTTAAAGAATTTGTCAAATATCGAAGAATACTCACTCACTGTAGCACAAACAGAAAAGATTTTTTCTGCACAAAAAGTACAGCTTATTCCGATAATAAATACTAAAGAAGCAACTGCTACACTTCGTCTTTTAGTAAAAAACGAAGAAAATATACTGCTTCCAGGTATGTATGCAAAACTGCATAGTATGTCTACACAAAAAGAGCAATTGATTATTCCCCGTACGGCTGCATTACGAAAAGATGGAAAATGGTATGCATTTCTGGCTACAGAATTCAAAGGCGAATATGAACCTATAGAGATAGAAATAGAACCTCTTGACCAAACCTACTTCATTGTCAAAAAAGGATTACACAAAGATGAAAACATTGTAAACAATGCTCTCTTTATGATGGATTCTGATGCACAAATTAACAGTATCTATTAAGAGGAGTAGCGAATGATTGAAAAACTTATAGCCTTTTCTGTAAAAAACCGTTTTCTTATCCTTATGGCATCTGTGTTTATTATTATGGGGTCTATCTGGTCCATGAAACACACACCTTTAGATGCTTTGCCAGACCTCTCTCCCCCACAAGTCATTGTACAGGTAACATGGAAGGGACAGAGTCCTGAAATTATCGAAGATCAGGGAACCTATCCTTTAGTGTCACAATTTCTTGCCATCTCCAACATTGAGACGGTACGTGGTTTTTCAACCTATGAAAATGCACTGATATATATCATTTTTAAAGAAGATACTGACCTTTACTGGGCACGTTCACGTGTACTTGAACAACTCGCCTCCATACAGTCTCAACTTCCTGACGAGATGGAAGTTACACTAGGACCAGATGCTTCTGGTGTGGGTTGGGCATATGAATATGCATTAACTTCAAAAACAAAAAACCTTGAAGAGCTGCGTACTTTGCAAGACTATTACTACAAATATGCACTGATGGGGGTTGATGGTGTCTCCGAAGTAGCCACGATTGGAGGATTCATACCTACCTACCAAATCACTATAAACAATGATGCCCTGGTTCAATACAATCTCTCCATTAGAGATGTAGTAAAAACACTCAAAGAGAACAACAATGATACTGGTGGAGGTATTGTTATACAAAATGGCTATGAGTGGATGGTCCAAGCCAAAGGATATATCAAAGATTTAAATGAAATAGAAAATCTCGTAATTACTTCTAAAGGTGACGTTCCTTTAACACTAGGAGACATTGGTCGTGTCGAGAAAACACCCGCAGCAAGAAGGGGTATGGCAGACTTAAACGGAGAAGGTGAAGTCGTAGGTGGTATTGTCATGCTTCGTTACGGAGAAGATGTCTATAGTGCACTTGAACGCATAAAAAATAAAATGGCTGAATTAAAAGTAGAGGGTGTAGATGTAGTCACCACCTATGATCGTTCTGAACTCATCTCAAAAGCAGTAGATACACTCAAAGGTACCCTCATAGAAGAGAGTATTATTGTTGTCATTATCATAGGTCTGTTTTTAATGCACTTTCGCTCATCGCTTATTGTACTGATTGTCTTGCCTTTAACCATAGGTCTGACATTTCTACTGATGAAACTCTTTGGCATAGGTTCAAACATCATGTCTTTAGGAGGGATTGCCATAGCCATCGGGGCCATGGTAGATGCCTCCATTGTCATGATAGAAAATGCCCATAAAGCCATATTTAAAGAAGAAATAAAACATGGACGAAGCCTAAAAGAGCATGAACGTATTACAGCCATTGTCAAAGCATCTCAAGTGGTAGGACGGCCTATCTTCTTCGCTTTAGCATTGGTTGTTGTCTCTTTTCTTCCTATTTTTGCTCTATCAGGACAAGAAGGACTACTCTTTAGACCTTTGGCCTTTACCAAAACATTTGCCATGACTGCAGGTGCTATACTTGCAGTGACACTGGTACCTGTACTTATGATTTATTTTGTTAAAGGAAAAATCATCCCAGAGTCGAAAAATCCTCTAAACAGATTTTTCATTTGGTTATATCACCCACTTTTAACCTATGGACTAAAGTTCAAATACTTTGTCATTGCCATTGCAGCTGCACTGCTTTTACTTGCCGTACCTCTATACCAGAAACTAAACTGGGAGTTCATGCCAATGCTCGATGAGCAAACTGTCATGTATATGCCCGTAACCCCTTATGGTATCTCTGTAGATCAGAGTAAGGCTTTGACGCAAAAAACCGACAAGATTATTAAAAGTTTTCCCGAAGTTGCAACTGTCTTTGGTAAAGGAGGACGGGCAAATTCTGCTACAGACCCTGCACCACTAGGAATGATAGAGACCATCATTACCTTTAAGCCAAAAGAGCAATGGAGAGAGGGTATGACTACAGAAAAATTGATGGCAGAGATGGACAAAGCACTTCAGGTCCCAGGACTTGTAAACTCATGGACGTACCCTATTCGTGGACGTATTGATATGCTGCTTTCAGGTATACGGACACCTCTAGGTATTAAACTTTATGGAAAAGATGCTAAAGGTTTGCAAAAGGTTGCACAAGATATTGAACGTACCCTACGTGAGTTAAAAAGTACACAGTCTATTATTTCAGACCAAGCATCTGCAGGATTTTTCATAGATATTAACATCGACACAGAAGCCTTAAAGCGTTACAACATTTCCAAGTCGCTTATTATGGACTACACCTCTGCTGCTATTGGAGGAAAGAAGATTACAACCATGTATAAAGGTTTGGAGCGTTACCCTATTGCGCTTCGTTTTGAAGAAGAGGAAAGACGCAATCTTAATGAGATACGCAACATACAAATAAAAACACCTTTTGGCTTTGTACCTCTATCGACATTTGCTACAGTAGAGCATAGACAAAGTGCCTCAGTCATTAAGTCTGAGATGGCAACACCTGTCACGTTTATCTATATTACGCCTCAGATTGGTATGTCTGTAGTGACCTATAAAGAGGAAGCTATGAAAGCCCTTGAAAAAATAAAACTTCCTACGGGGTATTATATAGAATGGGCAGGTCAGTCTGAGTACCTTGAGTCTGCCATGGCAAAAATTATATGGATTATCCCTACAGTACTGCTTGTTATACTCGTACTTATCTATTTTGCTTTGGGAGAGATCGTACCAACATTGATCGTGTTTTTTACCCTCCCCTTTGCACTTTTAGGAGGGTTCTTCTATGTCGATATACTTGGGTTCAATATGAGTATAGCCATTATAGTAGGATTCATGGCCCTACTGGGAATAGCCGCAGAGACAGCCATTGTGATGATTGTTTACTTAAAAGAGAGCATTGAAGAGGCAAAGGACAAACAAGGCAAAGATTTTTCTATCAAACATTTAGATGAAGCCATCTATGAAGGTGCGGTACAAAGAGTAAGACCTAAACTAATGACTGTCTTTGCTATTCTGGCAGGATTGCTTCCTATCATGTATACCCATGGTGTAGGCTCGGAAGTCATGCAGCGTATTGCCGCCCCTATGATTGGAGGCGTGTTAAGTTCAGCCATACTTAGTTTAGTGCTAATCCCGATATTTTATGATATGTACGAAAAACATAAATTAAACACAAACGCGTAGGGTCGGTTTACCAACGACTCTGCATAATAATATAAATCAATGGTCGGCAAACCGACCCTACAAGGAAAACTTATGACAACAAAAACACTCTCTTTATCACTTCTCACTCTCACCCTACTCTTCACAGGATGTTCAGACAAAGAAAAATCTAAATCTCTTACTGAAGGTGGTATGAAATGTGGTGCAGGAAAATGTGGTTCCTCCATGGCCAATGGTTCAGCTTTACTGGTTAAAAAAAAGATGAACATACTTGATCAGTTAGCCAAAGAAGATACACGTAGAGACTGTGTACTTAAAGCAAGTTCTACAAAAATACTCTATGACTGTGTACGTGCAGCCGAGACAGGAAGACTAAGTATCAAGTGTTCTTCAGACAATACCATAAAAAAAGAAGCCAGTACTATGAAATGTGAAGCAGGTAAATGTAGCAGCGGAAAATAAAAAGATGTCAAAGTAAACTAAAACAGAAGTTTATAAAAGAATAGAAAAAAGTTTTGTTAAAAATGTATGTAAAGAGGTGGGCTTTCAAAAGCAAAAAGACTGTGAAGTCAGAATGCTTTTAAAAAGAAGTGTTACTTCATTGCAGCAATGTGATCAGCTACAGCTTTGATAGCAGCATCATCCATAGAAGCTACCTGACCTTTCATAACAGCACCCATACCATGCTGGTTAAGTGTACCTGCTTTATAACCGTTAAGTTGCTCTACAGTTTTAGCAGCATCTTGACCTTTAATAATTGCAGATTTACCAAGTGCAGCTTTTTCTCCGTTAGCTCCGTGACAACCAGCACATTTAGCATATGCAGCAGCTCCGTCAGCCATAAGTAGTGTAGATCCAGCGAATAACATTGCGATTGCGATTTTTTTCATTGTATTTCCTTTTGTTTATTTATGCTTGAAGTATAACATAGTAACTTTAAAAGTCTATGTTATACTTTTTATAAGAAGTGCAAAGTTTTAACACTAAGCACAAGTCAGATTAACAAGATGGCACGTTACCTGAATCAGATGCATACTCATAAGCGAAGTCATATACAGGTGGAACATACTTTTCTTTCAACTTAAGACCCGGGCAGATTTTTGCAGCTTCAGCAGCGAATTGACCGGCACCTTTGATCTTTTCCCACTCACCCTGTGTGTGTTTAGTAGCAAATTTAGCTCCAGAGAAACCACAAGAAGCTTTCATTTTCTTCATATAGATCTTTTTACCTTTGCTAGCATCTGCAGAAGCAGTTGTTGAAAGTACAGCAAGTCCAAGTAATGCACTTAGTGCAACTTTAGTCATTTTAGTCATATGTAATCCTTTTATTTTTAATACGAAAGGATGATAACATTTAATTGTGAATAGATTGTGAATAGAGAAGATAAAAGAGAAGCAGAAAAGCTGTTTCTGTTTCAAGAAGTTACACTTATTTACATTAGCACTTAGGCACTACACCGTCTTTTGCATACTTTTTAGAGAATTTATAGACGTCTTTCCACCATTTTGACTTGATCTTCTTGGTATCTAAACGCGGACAGATACGTTTTGCTTCTTTTGCAAATTTTCCACTCTCGTAAATATCATCCCACTCTGCCTGTGTATGATTTCTTGCAAAACGTACACCGGAAAAACCGCATTTCTTACGAAACTTCTTTTTAAATATTTTTTGCCCTTTTTTTGCACTTGCCGCAGTGACTACTGTTGGCATAGATGCCACGACAAAAAAAGCCATTGCCAAAACTGTTAACATTTTTTTCATTTACATTCCTTGTTTGTTGCTCTAGGAACGATTATAACTACTTCAACTTATCAAAAACCTTAAATTTTTCCCAATAACTATTTATAGCTTCATCTAATTCTTTGTTATTCAGTTTTGTTGGATGCTTAATACCGTAAGAGCTTTTAAACAGATCAGACATGACTGACAAACTATCTGTAGGATGTTTCAGATAATACTTCATGATCGTTTTTACATTTGTCTCACCACTGTAGGCAGCAAGGTAAGACATGAACATTTGCTGTAAAGAGGTAGGCAGTTCTTTATGGCAGGGAATACAGTTTTTTTCATAAATGTCTTTAGCCTGAAGCTGACTTAGCAGCAACAAAACTATGAGTGTTTTTTTGATCATCATACGCTCCTTTTTACCATGACAGGACCATCCTTGTACCCACACCCTCTTTAGAGTGTACATCAATTTTCATTGCGTACTCATCTACTATTTTTTTGACGATACTCAAGCCGACACCAAAACCACCTTCACTCTTGTCAAAACGCATATATCTGTCGAACATAAAAGGTATTTTCTCTTCTGCTATGCCAATACCCGTATCGCAGATGGTCAAATAGTCCTCAAGCAGTATGATCTCTATCTTCCCACCACGGATATTGTATTTGATCGCGTTTGAAAGAAGGTTGTCCAGTACTCTTACGAACTTCCTTCTATCCATTACGATCGTAGAATCATCCAAAGAGTGTTTTATCGTAATATTTTTTGATTTTGCCAGAATATCAAAATATTCTATTCTATCAAGTATCTCATTTTTGATCCGTATCTCTTCATCATTATTTTTTTTATCTTGCTCAAGTGTCAGATAGGTAAGATCTTTGTAGAGTGTTGAAACTGTTTTTGCTGCGATGTTGATGCGTGTAAGTTTTTTTCTGTTCTTCTCAACCATCACTGAAGTATCCATCATCTCTATATTTGCCAGTATCGCAGAGAGCGGCGTATTGAGTTCATGGGTCGTGTCTTTAATAAAACGGTCAAGCAGCATGATGGAGTTACGCATCGGTCTTAAAAAGAGTTTGGCAAGGTAGAGTCCAAAAAGCATAAAAAGTACAAATGCCAGGAGTCCATACCCTATAATGGTTTGCCAAATCTCATCACGCCACATACCGTCATGTTTGATCTCAAGAACAAGATATTTGGCACCGAGAAAATAGACATCAAGACTTTTAACAAAATGTATAACATTGTTATCCATATAGATACCTTCATCAAAACGGACATTTTCATTTTCAAGCAAAGAAAAGATCTTTTTGAACTCTATATCATAGATCGCAGATTTAAAACGTTCATCTCTTGGGTAAGTTTTTCTTTCATAAAAATAGTGGTGCAGTACTTTGAGTCTTTTGGTCTGAATGTAGGCATATTTTGTAAGGGTTGCACGCTGTTGGGCAAGAAAGAGTTTCTCCTGCGTCTGATAGTAAAAGAGTGAAGTGAGTACGATCAAAAGCGTGATCATCGTTACATAAAGTGCTAAAAAGCGCAGAAAAGAGCTTTTTTCACTTTTTAGTAATGAATTTGTATCCTTGTTTTTTAATACTAACAATACATTCCTTCCCTATGATCTTGCGAAGGTTTTTAATGTAGGTACGCAGTGCTGTGTCACTTGGTTCTTCTTCATAATCCCACAAAGATGCATAAATTCTTTCATGCGTGATCACTTCTCCGTCATGTTTAAGGAAAAGTTTGAGCAGTCTGGACTCTTTATTGCCAAGTGAAACACATTGATCTGAGACCATCAGTTCATTACTCTTAATGTCATAAGTGATATCTTCTGAAATATACAGCAACTCTTTTGCATGATGAAAAAAATCACGTCTCAACAGTGTTTCTATGCGTATCTGCAACTCTTTCAATGCAAATGGTTTACGAATGTAGTCGTCACAACCGGAGTTGAACCCTTTTTCAAGATCATCCACTGTATCCATCGAGGTAATGAATATTGCAGGTGCGAGCACTCCGTTCCTACGGCTCTCTTTTAAGAGTGTCAGTCCATTGATCCCGGGGACATTGATGTCAAGAAGAAGCAAGTCGTATCTGCTCTCATAGAGTTTCTCCTGTGCTTCTTCACCATCATATACAGAGACAACATCATACCCCTGCTCTTCAAGAAATTCTGTAACAGTTTCATTGAGATTGTCATCATCTTCAAGCAGTAAAATTTTAGACAAACTGTTTCACCCAGCTTTGCAGACGTCCTGCAGATAAAGCACCGGAGAGTTGATCTACCTGTTTCCCCTCTTTAAATACTATCAGGGTAGGAATACTGCGAATACCATACTGGGCACCGAGTGTCTGCTCTTCTTCTGTATTGACCTTTAAAAACTGCGCCTTCAAGGGCATGGACAAAGAAGCTTCTTCAAATGCCGGTGCCATCTGCAGACAGGGACCACACCAAGGCGCCCAAAAGTCAACGACCACAGGTATATCTGAGTTGGCTAAAAATGTTGCCAGTTTATCTGCATTTACAGAGACCGGTTTGGCATCGAGCAGAGAGTTTTTACAAGAGCCGCAGTTCGCTTTGACATAAGACTCTTTTTTTGGAATACGGTTCACTTTGAGACAATGTGGACACACTACATTTACATTCATTATAAAACTCCTGTATTTAGATTGGTTTTTTAATAATATTGGATATTATAGCAAATATTAAAATAAAACTAGAATAAAAAACGTTACTAAAGGATATAAAAATGGCAAAAAAAGAACTCATACTAGGCGGTGGATGTTTCTGGTGTACCGAAGCAGTATTTGAACTGCTCAAAGGGGTAAGCGATGTTGAGAGCGGTTATGCCAACGGACATACACTCAACCCTACCTACAGAGACATCTGTGCAGGTGAGACAGGACATGCAGAAGTCATAAAGATCACTTACGATGATACGATCATTACTACAGACACGCTGCTTGACATCTTCTTTGTGGTACACAACCCTACCACACTGAACCAACAGGGTGCAGACAGAGGGACACAATACCGCTCCACCATCCTCTACACAGATCAAGAGACAAAAGAGGCAGCAGAGGCAGCACTGGAAGCAGCACAAAATGACTACACTGACCCGATCGTCACGACCATAGAGCCTTTAGACAAGTACTACCCTGCGGAAGCCTATCACCAGGATTACTACAGACAAAACTCTATGCAGGGCTATTGTATGGCTGTCATACCGCCAAAGCTGGCAAAACTAAAAATGAAGTTTGGTAAGGAAATGGTCTAAACTTACTGAGGAATGATCAACTTCAGAAT
>DQSX01000045.1 GCA_015663065.1 Sulfurovum sp. | reverse complement strand
TGACAAAAAAAGTACTTTTAGGTGCAGATCCTGCTTACAAAACAGGATGCAAACTGGCTGTTTTGGATGAAAACGGTACTTTCCTCGATGAAGCACTCATTTTTCCTGCACCTCCCAGAAGTGATTATGAAGGTGCTAGAAAGATCGTACTGGATTTGGTGAAGAAATATAGGATCCAAGGGGTTGCCATAGGAAACGGTACAGCTTCCAAAGAGACCCAGGCATTCTTTGCCAAGATCAACAAAGCGTTGAACGGTGCTTTAAAATACACTGTAGTCTCAGAAGCAGGGGCTTCCGTCTATTCTGCATCAAAGATTGCAGCAGAAGAGTACCCAAACCTAGATGTGACTGTACGTGGTGCCATCTCCATAGCAGGACGTGTACGCGACCCTATGGCTGCACTGGTGAAGATAGATCCAAAATCACTGGGCATAGGGCAGTATCAACATGATGTCGATCAGAAACTCCTGGAGAGAAAACTACAGGAAAATGTAGAAGACCTGGTGAACCGTGTGGGAGTGGATGTGAACTCAGCTTCTGCCTCTTTGTTGTCTTTTGTAGCAGGGGTTGGACCAAAACTTGCCAAAAGCATTGTGGAGTACAGAGAAGAAAATGGGGCTTATAAAAGTAAAAAAGAGCTGCTCAAAGTCAAAGGTTTGGGAGTGAAAGCCTATGAACAACTTGCAGGTTTTATCCGTATCCGTGAAGGTAAAAGCATCTTTGACAACACAGGTATTCACCCTGAGAGTTATGATGTAGCCAAAGCACTTGAAAAGATCACAGAGTCACTTGATACAAAAGTATTGGCACAAAAACTGAATGTTGGTGAGGAAACCCTCAAAGACATCATCAAAGAGTTAGCCAAACCCGGCTTTGACCCAAGAGAAGAACTGCCTGCTATTCCTTTTAAAGATGATATGACCGATATTTCTATGTTAAGAGAAGGAAGCATTGTCTCTGGTGTAGTGAGAAACATCGCTGACTTTGGTGCCTTTGTGGACATTGGTCTAAAAAATGACGGTATGATCCACATCTCCCAAATGAGCCAAAAACGCATCTCCCATCCACTTGAAGTACTGTCTGTCAATCAGTATTTGCATCAGATAGAAGTCATATCTTTGGATATAGAAAAAGGGAAGGTTGGCTTGAGTTTGAGGGGTGTTTCCTAATGTTTAGTAAGGGTGGGATACTAAACCCTTACTTCTCTCTTTTCCTATAGAACTCAGTTTTGAATTCTTCAAAGTTACCCTCTACAATAGCCTCTCTCATCTTCTTCATCAAATTCAAATAGTAGTAGAGATTGTGAATGGTTCCCAGTCTGAAGTAGGTGATCTCTCTTGCTCTGTAGAGGTGTCTGAGGTAGGCACGTGAGTAGGTTTGGCATACCATACAGTCACATTCCGGGTCGAGTGGAGCTTCATCTGTGGTGTAGATGGCTTTTTTAATGTTCACTTTTCCAAAAGAGGTAAAGAGAGTACCGTTTCTCGCATTTCGTGTCGGCATGACACAGTCGAACATATCGACCCCGCGTGAAACATTTTCTACCAGATCTTCGGGTGTTCCTACACCCATAAGGTAACGCGGTTTGTTTTCGGGCATAAACTGTGTGGTCCACTCTACCGTGTCGTACATGTCCTGATTGGCTTCACCTACAGACAGACCACCGATGGCAAAGCCGTCATAGTCTAAAGCACAAAGCGCTTTGGCAGACTTTTCACGAAAAGTTTTGTCTGTACCTCCCTGAATAATGGCAAATATATTCTGTTCAACACCCACACCTTCTTCCTGTTTGGCTCTAAAGTAGTCTATGCTCTCCTGTGCCCATCTTGTTGTCCGCTCTATGCTGGCTTTAATACGCTCTTGCGTTGCAGGCAGAGCAACAAGGTCATCAAGTATCATCATGATGTCTGAACCGAGGTTATGTTGGATGTTTATGACCTTTTTAGGGGTAAAGTAGTGTTTGCTTCCATCGACATGGCTTCTGAAAGTAATACCGCCTTCATCGATCTTCACATTGTCAGAGAGTGAAAATGCCTGAAAACCACCGCTGTCCGTGAGAAAACTTTTAGGGTATTTGGTAAATCCGTGCAGTTTTCCCATTTTAGCCACCACATCATCTCCAGGACGGATATACATATGGTACGTGTTGGCCAGTATGATCTCTGGCTTTATAAATGTGGCAAGATCTGTAGCATCGAGTGCTTTGACTGCCCCTACCGTCCCTACCGGCATAAATACAGGTGTTTGGATGGTGGAGTGGGCAGTTTTAATGGTACATGCTCTTGCTTTACCGTCTGTTTTATCTATCTGAAATTGCATTGTGTTATAATATCTCCAAAAATAATTATGAAATTATATCTAAATATGACAGGTCACAAATGAAAAACATACTTATTCTGGCGGATGGTTCCATCGCTAAACATTTTATTGAGTGGCTTAGTAGAAAAAGAGTGTCTGAGAACAAGTATACTGTGGTCTCTTATACCTCTCACACTATCCCTGAAAAAATGGGTGCACATATTACCCATTTTGAACTGGACCCGACAAGCTATGCAAAAATGCAACATATCATGTCTGAAGTCCGATATTCTGAGATATTCATTGTGATGGATGATATAGAAGATGCCCGTTATTCACTGAAAAATATTCGTCTTATCGATGCATCTGTACGTGTTATGTTCCTCAATAACTGGGATGATCATGAGATTGCAAGAGATGAAGAGAATGTCACGGTCATTGACCGTGACGAGATTCTGGCCGCACATCTTTATGATCATCTTCCCAATGTACCGGTGATCGCACAGAACGTGGGTCTGGGGAGAGGGGAGATCATGGAGGTGCATGTCCCTTTTGGAAGTACCTATGCGTTCAGACATGTGGGCTCCATCCTGCAGCGTAAATGGAAGATCGCAGCTATTTACCGTGATGAAAAGCAGATCATTCCTACCAATGCAACGATGATACGCCCCAATGATACACTGCTTATTTTAGGAAAGCCCATTGTCCTTGACGGTATTTACAAAACTATCAACAAACGGATCGGGCTTTTCCCTGAGCCTTTCGGGAAAGACCTGTACCTGATACTGGATTTCAGACATGATCAGGAAAATGCGCTTATCTATCTTAAAGAGTGTATGTATCTTTTGGAAAAACTGGAAGATAAATCTCTGGTGATCCGTATTATCTACCCAAACAATTTTGCACTCATCGAAGAGTTAAAAAGTTATGAATCTGAGAACTTAACGGTCTTTGTCTGTTATGATGAAAAAGACATTAAAAGTCTTATAGAATTCGATATACAGGAACATGACATTGGTCTGGTGCTGAACAGTATTTCGACATTTGAAGCAGAAGATCTTAAGGTCACACTCTATGATCTTAGAAAAATAGTCTATCTTTTTGGTGACAAACTTCTTTACAATGTCAAAGAGTGTATCGTCCTTATGGACGAAAATGAGAAGATGGAATCCATCTCTTCAACTGCTTTTGACATCTCAGAGTCTCTTAATCTTGAACTGACACTGGCAGATTTTGACCCGGAAGGAGAGTTTGAAAGTAAGAAGATCATCATTGAACACTATGAAACACTTTCGCATATCTTTAATATGGAGATTGATATTATACAAAAAATAGCAAACCCCATCAGAGAACTTTCTGTCAGAGAAGATATCTTGCAGATCGCACCGTTTGAAAGAGCACTCAATGAAGACAATATCTTCAATTTTGTTTCAACCAGGGTGCAGGATTTTCTTTTGACTACCAAAAGACATCCAAAACTGCTGGTTCCTTTTGCCTTGGGTGAACTCTAAAGAGCGGTATTTAAGGGCATATAAGATAAAATAGAGCTTATATTATTTTATAAGGTCCTTTACTATGGTCGTTCCTATTGAATTATCTCAAACGCAAAATATTACTTATGATATTACTATTGATTCCTTGCCTACACTTACCTTTGACAGAAAAGTAGTTATTGTTACCAATCCTACTGTGGCAGGTTTTCATCTTGACACACTGTTAAAAAACATTAAAGCAACCCAACTCAACATAATAACCATCCCTGACGGAGAAAAATACAAGACACTGGAAACCGTAGAAAATATCTTAAATGAATGTTTCGAACATAAACTTGACCGGAAGTCACTGCTTATTGCTTTTGGCGGCGGCGTCATTGGTGATATGACCGGTTTTACAGCATCTTTGTATCAAAGAGGCATAGACTTTATACAGATTCCTACCACGCTGCTTTCACAGGTAGATGCCTCTGTAGGCGGAAAAACGGGAGTAAACAACAAATATGGTAAAAACCTCATAGGTGCATTTTACCAGCCAAAAGCAGTCTATATTGACCCTGAATTCCTCAAAACACTGCCTGAGCGAGAGTTTGCCGCAGGTATAGCAGAGATAGTCAAAATGGCAGTCATGTTTGACAAAAGCTATTTTGAATTTTTACAAAAAGCTGACATGAAAGATGAAGCAATATTAAAAGAGGCGATCAGAAGATCAGTTGAGCTTAAAGCCTGGGTGGTCAACCAGGACGAGAAAGAAGCAGGTATCAGAGCGGTACTCAACTACGGGCATACTTTTGGACATGTGGTTGAGAATGAAACAAAATATACAACATACTTACATGGAGAAGCTGTAGCCATAGGTATGGTCATGGCAAATGCTCTGGCCGTAGAACTGGGTCTCTTTACTAAAGAAGAAGCCCAGGATGTCAAAGATCTTTTGGAAAATGCTTCACTTCCTACTCAGTATGTCATTAAAGATGTAGATGACTTTTATGAACATTTCTTCCTGGACAAAAAATCAGCGAATAATTCCATAAAATTCATTTTACCTCAGGGTATGGGAAACTATAAGGTGCTAAAAGATATCGATGAGAGCAGAGTTAAAAAAGTACTTCGTCAATTTGGAGGAGAATAATGATAAAAATTTTACTGTTTGTCTTTTTATTCATCACTTCGTCAATATATGCACAGGAAGATGTGTATAATGCGACAAACGCAGAACGGACTCTCACTAGCGATAAAACAGAGAGTAACGTCACAGATGCGGAAGTGACAGCAGAAGTGACAACAGAAAAGGATTTGGATCTGCAAAAACAGTCCAAGATCAATGCGCTTCTAAAAAAGAAGGCGTTGCTGGAAGCGAGCCTTAAAGAAAATAATATCTGGGCGAAAATATATAGTAATTATCATACTTATCAGGAACTTAAAGATCAAAAAGCAATCCTTGATGATCAAATCATTATTTTGGAAAACAAGTATCAACGTACAAAAGCAGAGCAGGAAGCTTTAGATACACTCAAAGGTAAACGGTCTATACTTCTTGGTAAACTCCCCTTACTCAAAGAATATGAGAATAATCCTTTTAAAAAGTTTCTTAACCCACCTAATATAGATGATATACCAACCGTTGGTAATCCGATTGCAATTATTTCTGCACTCTCATATATGAAAAAAATAAAATCTGATGAGGCTGAATACAATGTAAGGTATGAATCTCTGAAACGCGTAATGGATAAACTGCATGAGAAAGAACTTCTATTAAAGAGAATTCTTCTTTTGGATAACAATAATACACAATATAAAGAAGAGCTTTTAGTCACAGAAGATAAGATCAAAACATTTATTCCTGTGGTTGAAATTTTTAAAACAACACAAAATGTGTATAAAAAGAAGATAGATGAAACCATACTGAATTTGAAAACAGATGTGAAAAGAGAGATGGAGAAAGCCAGTTCTATCGGTATGCTAATACTATTCTTTTTACTGCTTGTTTTATTGAGTAAATATCTAGTGAGACGTTATATGTCAGATAATGATCGTTTTTATACGATAAATAAAGCGTTAAATGTTACTTTTATTACGATGTTGATCATTACTTTGCTGTTCTCCTATTTGGAAAATGTAAGTTATCTTGTAACTATTCTCGGGTTTGCCTCCGCAGGTATTGCCATTGCCATGAAAGACTGGTTCATGTCCATACTTGGCTGGTTCGTTATTGTGATCGGTGGCGCTATACATGTAGGAGACAGAGTAAAATTTGTCAGGGGAGGTGTTGAGTATGTTGGGGATATTGTCGATATTTCCCTGCTTCGTATGACCATACAGGAAGATATTACTCTCACCACCTATATGCATAACAGAAGAGCCGGACGTATTATTTTTGTACCAAATAACTTTGTCTTTACCGATATGGTCGCTAACTATTCTCATGCGGGTTTAAAAACAGTATGGGACGGTATAGACTTTATGATCACCTTTGACTCCAATGCTTCCAAAGCAACCTCTATTGCCAAAGAGGTGACCAAAAAATACTCTAAAGGGTACACAGAGATCACCAGAAAACAGCTCAATAAACTCCGAAGCCAATACAGTATGAAAAATACCAATGTAGAACCCCGTATCTATGCATTCATAGAACCCTACGGTATAAAAATTTCTGCTTGGTACCATACCAATGCCTATGCAACGCTGACTCTGAGATCTACTATCTCCATGGAGATCATAGAACGTCTACAGGCCGAAGATGACATTTCCCTTGCTTTCCCTACACAGTCTATTTATATGGATAAAGATGTACCTAAACCACAACCAAATATGGATGATGTCTTGCCCGAAAGAGGTCTCTATTGATGATGCAGCGTAAAAAAGTTTATTTTAAAACCTTTGGCTGCCGTACCAACCAGTTTGATACACAGGTCATGATATCCAAACTCTCTGAGTTTGATTTTTCAAATGATGAGAACAGCTCTGACATCATCGTAGTAAACTCCTGTACCGTAACTAACGGTGCAGACTCTTCGGTACGTAACTACATCTCTTCCATGAAACGTAAAAACCCCTCTGCAAAGGTCATTTTAGCAGGCTGCGGTTCACACTCCAAAGGCGAATCTCTTTTTGAAGACAAAAAAGTCTTTGGTGTCATGGGACATTCTGAAAAAGAGAACATCAATGAAATACTCAAAATAGACCAGCCTTTTTACCAGATAGGAGATCTTGAACATATTGACTCGACCATCGTGGAAGAGTTTGTAGGAAAAAGCAGAGCATTCATTAAGATTCAGGAGGGCTGTAACTTCAGATGTTCTTACTGTATCATTCCTGCGGTGCGTGGAGATGCACGTTCCCATAAAGAAGAGACCATTCTTGAACAGGTGAACAAACTGGCTGCAAACGGCTTTGGTGAATTTATCCTGACCGGTACCAACGTAGGTTCTTACGGTCAGGATCACAATACATCCATGGCAACACTGCTCAAGAAAATATCCATGATACGCGGAGTAAGACGTATACGTATCGGAAGTCTGGAACCCATACAGATAAATGATGCATTTATGGAACTGCTCGATGAACCATGGATGGCTAAACATTTACATATTGCCCTGCAGCATACTTCAGACAAAATGCTTGAAGTGATGAATAGAAGAAATGCTTTTAAAACAGACATGGCACTCTTCAACAAGATAGCAGACAGAGGCTATGCTTTGGGTACGGACTTCATTGTGGGACACCCCGGTGAAGAGGAAAAAGAGTGGCAGGAAGCCATCGGTCGTGTGAAAGAACTGCCTTTGACCCATGTACACGCTTTTTCCTACTCCAAAAGAGACAATACCGCTTCTGCAAGCATGAAACCTGAGATCAAAGGCAATATAGCCAAAGAGCGGCACCGCGAACTCACAGCCATAGTCAAAGCAAAAAATTATGCATTTAGACGTGAACATACATCAGACCTGGAAGTTTTACTTGAAACAGGAAAAGAGGGTATTTTTTCCGGTTTTGACCAGTATTTCAACAGAGTAGAAGTACAGAGCAGTGAGGATCTCACTTCAAACTGGGTACTTTTAAACAATGTGGAGGTTGACAGCAATGGAAACAAAGCAAGACTTTAAAACACTATTTTCAAGTAAAAAGCTGCAGATCATACTGCTTTTGCTGCTGCTTTTTTTCACACTTCTTGCGTATGGGATGTTCAGAGACAATGACAACATCATTACACATAAGCAGGCAAACAAACTTTTCACAGAAGATAAAATTGAAAAGATCATTTTGGATGGAGAATATCTACATTTGAAAACGTCTGACAAAAGTTACAAGATCTATAAAGAAGCCATCAATCAAAACGCATTTTTCTCTAAATACCCTATAGAGGTCAAAGAAGAGAATGCCTATTTGTATGATATCTTATCTCTTCTGATACTGCTTGGGGCTTTTGTCTTTTTGTTTAGATTTATGAAACAGAGTAAACTGCAGCAACTGCGTCAAATTAGAACAGCAAAGAGCGATAACGTTAGTGATTATGAACCTGTGCAAGCTTTAAAATCCAATATACGTTTCTCTGATGTTGCCGGCATTAAAGATGTCAAAGAGGAACTTGAAGAGATCATTGACTTTTTACGAGAACCCAAAAAATACCGTGATATGGACATTCGCCTTCCACAAGGAGTACTTCTGGTCGGACCTCCGGGTGTAGGAAAGACTTTTATTTCCAAGGCAGTAGCCGGTGAAGCAGGGGTACCGTTCTTTTACCAGTCCGGGGCCTCTTTTGTACACATTTATGTCGGTATGGGAGCAAAAAGGGTCTCAGAACTCTTTAAAAAAGCCAAACAGATGGCACCAAGTATCATCTTCATAGATGAGATCGATGCTGTGGGTAAAAGTCGTGGAGAGTTCAGAAATGACGAGAGAGAAGCTACGCTAAACCAGTTACTTACAGAGATGGACGGCTTTGAAGAGAGTTCGGGTGTGATAGTCATTGGTGCGACGAACAAAATAGATGTTTTGGATGAAGCACTGCTTAGAGCAGGACGTTTTGACAGACGTATTCACATCTCACTGCCGGACTTGGAAGACAGAGCCAAAACCCTGGAACTCTATCTTGCCCATAAACCAAACCAGGTAGACATTACAGAAGTTGCTAGAATGACCGTCGGCTTTAATTCTGCTGCACTGAACACCCTTACCAATGAAGCAGCGATCTTTGCCATGCGTGAAGGAAGATCACTTGTAGAGACTTCTGACTTTGAAGCTGTGAGAGAAAAGGTACTTTCGGGCAAACGTAAAATCCTCTCTTTTACCGAGGAAGAGCGTAACATACAAGCTGTCTATCAGGGGTCAAAAGCCATCATCGCTACCTGGCTGGATGTGGAGTTTGAAAAGATCGGTATCGTTACCACCAGACTCATTACCCAGGAACATGAGATCCTTTCACGTTCAAAACTGCTAAACCGTATTAAGGTATACCTGGCAGGAAGCATTGCCACACAGATGAAATACAACGAACAGTTCACCAATGCCAAGTCAGATATACAGTTGGCAAAAGAGCTGGTAAAAAAAGTGATCTATGAGTATTCTATGTCTGAAAATTTTGTGGTGACTCCCTATCAGGAGGAAGAACTCATGAAAGAATCGGTCTCTGAAGTGAAAGCACTGCTCAAAACACTTGAAAAAGCACTCGATGAAGTCTCTCACTATCTTTTAGAACATGAAAACATCAGCCATGAAGGCTGTAAAGATATCTTACGTGAGATATTTTAATGCTTTTTTTTAACGGTTTTTCTCTTCAAAATGAAGAGAAGTACTTTTCTGATTATCTCATAGAGAGCGAACTTTGTGTAGCGGGTTTCTCTTACGGTGCACAAAGAGCTTTTGAGTACGTCTATAACGCCACAGAACGTATTGATAGGCTCATCTTGCTCTCTCCCGCATTTTTTCAGACACAAAAACCCTCTTTTGTACGTACACAGTTACGCTACTTTGAAGCAGGGCAGGAAGCCTATGTGAAACAGTTTTTGGAAAATGTAAGCTACCCTGCACATATGGATCTCTCAGCACATTTAAGCGTAGGGACCAAAGAAGAACTTGAAGCACTGCTTACCTACAAATGGGATGAGAAGAAGATACAAGAAGTACTTAATAGAGGTACTACCATCGAAGTTTTTCTAGGCAAAGAAGATAAGATCATAGACTCACAGGAAGCCTTTGACTTTTTTGCACCATTGACTACAGCATATTTTATTAAAAATATTGGACATTTACTGAGATAAAGGAATTATTATGTCGATCATGAGACTCTGGCATGGTGAAGTAGGTCTTGAAAAAGCAGATGCTTATGAGGAAGCAACCTTTCTAATAAACACCACCTTCAAATAATTCCCCTCTTTAAACTTCTCATTGACCCTAAAGTCTTTGGGAAGCGAGAAGGTCTCTTCTATGCTGTATTTACTATTTAGATCTTTAAATGCTTTGTCTATGAAATCTTTAAATCTTCGCATATTGAAGTTGGAAGCATTGGTAGAGGCAACGATGACACCACTTTTATTTGTAATTTGTATAGCTTCTTTGAGAAGTTTTGTATAGTCTTTTGAAGCTGAAAAGGTATGTTTCTTTGACCTTGCAAAGCTTGGAGGGTCAAGTACTACCAGGTCAAATGAGAGCTTTTTTCTTACGGCATATTTGAAGTAATTAAAAACATCTTCTACCACAATGTTCTGTTTCTCAAGGTCAATGTTGTTGACCGAAAACTGCTCCTCTGTTTTGCTGCGACTTCTATTTGCAAGGTCTACAGAAGTGCTCTCTTTTGCTCCACCCAATGCCGCAAAAACAGAAAATGCACCAGTGTAGGAAAATGTATTTAAAACGGTTTTATCTTTGGCATATTTATCACGGATGGTTTTCCGTACCTCTTTTTGATCCAAAAACACTCCAACCATTGCCCCGTCATCCAGATAGATGGCAAAGTTAGCTCCATTTTCTTTCACAATAAGCGGTTCAGGTGCTTTTTCTCCACATATGAAATCATCTGTATCATCCAGGTATTGCCCCTTGGCATCAAAACGTTTCTTTTGATACAAACCTTTATACGCTGTCGCAGACTTCAGCGCTTTAAGAATGTCATCTTTAAATCTATAAATACCCAGACTGTACCAGGTCAATAGATAATAACCATTAAAATAGTCGATGCTCAATCCGCCTATGCCGTCACCTTCACCGTTGAATACTCTAAAAGCTGTGGTCTCTTCATCTTCATAAAACTCTTTTCTGTATGTTATGGCAGCTTTTATCTTCTTGGTAAAAAAATCAACATCTATGTTTTCATTTCTGTTAGCAGTAAGTACCCAGCCAAAGCCTTTATTCTGCTTTCCGTAATATCCTCTGGCTATA
>DQSX01000005.1 GCA_015663065.1 Sulfurovum sp. | reverse complement strand
CCTCCAAAAACTTTGGCAAGAGAGACATAGGCTTTCAGCCCCATCCATGCCTCTACGTTATCCATAAGATATTTGGTTTGATAGTTTTTAAACGGTAAGGCCTTTACCAATCCGTCACTGCTGTCACGAAGATGATAGATCAGATAAACCGTATCTTTCAAAGCAGGAAATATCTTTTCAATAAACTGTTTGTCCCCGCTCTTTTTATAATACTCTGCAACCAGATAAAGGAACATGCCTGCATATCCGTCTGCAGAATCATATTGTGCAGTAGAGTGCTCCTTTCCATCATGAAGATCGATACTGTAATCATAAACCGTTCCGCTGACTCCAAAACGGTCTATTTTGTTTATATGGTCAACATACCATTGTATAAACCTCTTTACCATATCATTATGGCCTCCATATCTCAACAGATCCAATGCATAGATCATCGTCATATAGGGAGAGGCTCTGTTCTTTTTCTCTAATGGAATAAACTTTTCATTGATAGCAAGCAGCGGATGGTTCTGGTATGAAAAAAGCCTACTCATACCTAAAAACCATATGATAGTCAGTAGTGTTAGTTTCTGTCGGTACATAATAGTATAATTCATCCTTCTTGACTGTAGCAGGCAACTTTAGCGTTCTATTCAAATACTGTTTTGGAACGGCTATCACCATCGATTTCAGTCCCCCCTTTGAGCTAAGAGCGATATCCAACACGCCATCATGCCAGCGGATCATTTTCTGCGTATCAATCAGACGCAAAAGAAAATCCCTAAAATAACTCATCGTCTCTACATTCAGTTCTCCATGTTCCTGTTTTGCAATACAGTAATCTATAAATTGTTTTGCTGCATTTTTATAGGGACCAAGATAAATATCATACGGATGGGTATAAAAGAGTCTGACAACACGATTTTTCACTGTATAGTCAACCAACTCCCGCAACATATCTGCAACATCCTTATCTGGCACTTTCTCTTTTTCAAACTCATACAGGGATGCCTTGTTTCCGTGTACAGTTACAGGAAAGGCAATAATATTTCGTGAAAGCATTTTGTTCTGATAGAATGTTCTGTTTGGAGAAGAACCGATATCTCCTGTATAATAGTAACTCTCCATGCCAAGCGAGGCTAGTATCTCAACCGATTCTGGCTGTGGAAATACACCATTTGGAGCAGAATACTCTTTTATGGGATAACCAGTAATCTCTTCAAGAGCCCTGTTATTTATCTCAATATACTTTTTAATTCCTTCCTTATCCAGTTTTCCTTTTTGTATTTGATCAGCAAACCAATTATGAAGCCAGCCTCCATGTGATCCTATGATGCCAAAACGCATCAGATCTTCTACGATCTTGCGTCCTTTTCCTTTAGCATCAAATCCATCGTTGTCTCCCGGTACATCACAGTCTGGACCTGCCGTAATGTGCATAGAATACTTCAGTTTTGACGTAATATATCCATGGGTGATGAACCAGGGAAGTGAAGGGTGTTCCGCATTGGAGTCAATATGCAGATTAAGTACAAGACCCCCTTTTGCATCAGGAGATGATACGATATGAGGAACCTTTACCATTTTGAACAAAAATGTTCTTAACACACTTCTTAAAAGCAGATCGTCACCGTTACCTTTCAAGGATGCCAGAGGAAGATTTACAAAAAGCAGCTCTCCTTTTCCAATATGCCTGCTTAAGAGAAGAGGTACTTTCTTCTTTGGTCCCTTTCCTGTGGCATAGATCCGAGATTCTTCTGTCTCCACCGTATACATATATGTATACGTATAGGTCAGTGTACCGTATCTATATCCTGTAATGTTATTGTTCTCATCACATTTCCCCCGGGGGATTCCAAAATAATCAGCATCCTCTCGGCTGCTGAAAGTCACCGGACCATACAGAAAAACATCTCTGCTCTTTTTATTTTCAACTACTCTTTTGATGCCGGCAAGCTTATCAAAAAGTGCGCCCTCAAGCCAGTATTTATTCTCTCTATTCCGACTCCCCGCATCAGAAGCCAGCTGAACAGATCCACCCGCTTTGATATAGGAGGCTATCCATCCTGCAGTATCGGTACTCAGAACAGCAGCTGCACTGTCGGGATAAATAATTGCCGGTTTGCTTTTAAGTACATCTTCTGGATCAGCTGCAATAAGTTTTCCATTAGAGATAGTAAGATAGGGCACCCCCTCTTCTTCAAGAACACTTAAAAATGCACGGACACCAATGCTCTCCTTTTTTCCCTTCTCATATACAACAACAACTGCTACCTGATCATTAATCAGGCGGTCAACTTTTGTCTGCTCCTGATAGATATAGACTCCAATCAACACGATCCCTATGATCAAAAAAATACCATACAAAAACTTTTTGGTCATTTCACCTCTCCAGTCTTATCAGTCAGAAGATAATTAAAAATGGCTACATGCTCAGCTAGCGTGATCATCTTTTTCGATATAACCGATTTTGGATGTTCACTTGTCCCGATTTGGGTATAAGAGTCTATCTTAATGGATGCTCTGGAGAACATGTTGCCGACCACAAAACAGTTCTTCCCTATCTTTATGCTCCCTTCTGCAATAATATTGCCGTCTATAAAAGAGTTGTCTCCCACCTCCACATCCCCATTTGATTTGATATTCCCGAATACTTTCGTATTTTGTTCTATTATTAAATGACCCTGTGTCACCAAAGAACGAAACAGTATCGTGCCTTTTGTAAGTGTATATTTCTTATCCGGCACATAGAGAAGATTCTCATCAATGCTTGGCTTATCTATGTGCTCCTCCCTTATGCCTTCAAGGTTTTTTCTAAAAGAAAAAGCATGGGATGTCAGAACCGGATACCCATATAAGCGGCGAAAACTGACACCTTTCTCTAAATGCATTGTACTCATACTACTGGCTATATTGATGTGCGAATACCTGCCCACAGTAATGGTACTCTCCGAATCGATCCATCTGACAATACAGTTCTCCTCTCCGAGTATCAGCTTCTTTTGTGATTTGATCACCCTGGCATAACAGCGGTTTCCAAACTCCAGTTCATCCCGGGAGATCACCTCTCTTTCAAATCGTGATCTGTCCGGCACCTTTGCTTTACCGACAATATAGACCATATCCTTATAGAGAGATCTGTGAAATGTCTCTCCTACAACCTCCAGTTTACCAAGTTTCTTACTATTGAGAATTTCTCCCGGCTTTACACCAAAAGAGTCATGAAAGTACTGATCGAAATATTTTGCAATTGCCCTGGGATCTTTGGTATATTTCATATTTACCGGCAACGGTTCATATCCTTTTCTGTCCCATACGGCATAGATAACCGGAGCCAACGGAATTAGCATCAATATGATCACACCAAGAGTGTACTCCAAAAGAAGGATATCAATACTATTCATAACGCTCTTCTCTTTGACGTCTTTTCGTTTTATCCCACTCGGGCTCGCTTTTACGGAAAAGGTCTTTTACAGCATCCCAAAACCCCAAACTTACATACAGCATATAGAATACAAAGTTAAATGCAAACAGAGGAATAAGCCGTAAAGCTTTTGTTCTGCCGTCTATAAAGTTCGCTACACCGATCTGAAAAAAAGGAGCAAAGTTTCCAAATGCCGCAAGTGATACAATAAAGAGTAAAAAAACTATACCTGCAAATATCTCCAGATTACCAGAGAGAAACAGTACTACAGAGCTCAAGATCCCCAAAAAAAGCAGCGTAGGAAGTGTGTAGACAAAGATTAACAGAACACCATCCAGCTTTTTTCTAAAATTCAAATATCTGGATGTCAGTAGTGGAACAAGATATTTGAACATGACCTGATTGTGTCCCCTTGCCCATCTTCTTATCTGTTTTGCTCTGCCAACCCACTCCTCAGGCATCTCCTCATAACACTCAGCACGATTTGCATACGCTACATGCCAACCGTTTAGGTACATCTTGTAAGTAAGCTCCGTATCCTCGGCCAATACCTTCGGATCGAATCCTCCCATTTTAAGCACAGCCTCCTTTCTGTATGCACCTACAGTTCCGCCATACTGTGGGATCAGATCCATATTGTAACGTGCCTGCTGATCAACCTGATAGCCGCCGGAACGTTCAAGTTCCAGCATCATCGTTAGCATATTGGTCCCACAGTTCTCAACCAGAACTCTCCCCATTACAGCTCCCACTTCCGGGTCTTTAAACCCAACAACAAGTTCTCTGATAATCCCGTCCGGTGGCTGATAGTCTGCATCAAACACGACAATGATCTCACCCTTGGCAACATTCATTGCATCATTAAGACTGTTCGGTTTCCCCGGTTTTTCATCCTCACTCAGCCGGTGGTATGGTCTAATATGATCATATTTAACAGCATAACTCTCAAGGATCTCTTTTGTACCATCATCGGAGTGGTCATTGATAGGAATGATTTCAAGTTTCTCTCTTGGATAGTCACTCGAAACCAATCTGTCAAGTATCTGTTTTGCAACCAATTCTTCATTTTTCATGGGTATCACTACCGTTACCATCGGAACATCCTTGTCCAAAATATCCTGATAGTAGAGCTTTTGTTCACCGAAGAGTCGATTGTAGGTAAATATGAAGTGTCTGATCATATAGAGTGCCACAATTATAATGAATATAAGCAAATATATTTTTAAAACAGGGATTACCAACTCCATTCTTCATCCTTTTTTTGAAATAAAACAGCACTTTTATAGAGAAAATAACCATACGCGGATACAAAGAAGATAAAATCCAAATAGAGTGTAAAGAACATAATTGGCGCCATCACAATTGAAAGCTGTGAAGTCAAAAGCACAACCAAAGCATACCGTACAAGACTGTAGAACATATAGTAGCCCACCAGCAAAACAAGTGTCATACCCTTCATCCAGTATGCTGCCGGGGTCAGGGCTACTGCCGATGCGGTGACTACCAATGAAAAGAACATCAATCCTATGTGTGCCGTTGTATAAAGTTCAAAATACTCAATAAACGAATAGGGAAACTGCCTCCCCAGAAATATAAAGTAGAGAAGAAAAACAATGAAGATCAGAATGAAGAAGTTAAGCCACATAGCAATATTGTAAGGAATCACTCTCTGTATACGCAAAATATAGAACAATATGACCATTCCTGCCAATATAAAGAAAAGATAGATTGGCTGTGTATGCACAAAGGAGAGCTTTAGCAGGGTGACCGGAAAACCAAAAATATCTACAACCATTGTAGCTGCATCAATATTCGCTTCCAAAAGTACATTTTTAAAATAGAGAGAAAATGTATTGATAAGATACTCTGCATAAAGATATACCGCTACAGCGGAAAAGAGAAAATAGACAAGCAGTTCAGAAAAAAAGTGCAACTTATGTATTTTTAATCGTCTATATGATCGATGTGGAATAATATTCTGAGCCTTACACTTTTGCATCTCTGCTTCCCTACATGTACAGTTTCATTGCATTATACCATTTTAAGCATAACCTAAAAGCAATAGCTTGATACTATATGAAATCTTTCACCATAAAGGATTTATATGTCACAAGTCTATCACTCGAATGCGAAACCAAATCTACACTTAAGAGAGATTAAGCAAAAGTCAGTGTTAACAAATATTGAGTTAGCAAAGCGATTTGCAGTCAATGAGCACCTAAGAAATAGCTGCTTGAACGCACTGTCGGGTCGATACCAATCTTGTAAATCAATATTCACCAAAGCAGGAGAGAAACATTTTTCATCTCTTCCGCTTTGTGATTATGCTATAATGCCAACCAAAAAGGATCTGCCTTTTGGCTATTAATATCGTTGCACAGAACAAAAAAGCCAGACACGATTATGAGATACTCGAAAAGTTCGAAGCAGGTATCGTACTG
>DQSX01000235.1 GCA_015663065.1 Sulfurovum sp. | reverse complement strand
TTGTTGCCAAAGAGGGTTACAAACTGGTCTCTATTGACTACTCGCAGATCGAGCTGCGTCTGCTTGCACACTTCTCCCAGGATGCAGCGCTGCTTGAAGCCTTTCAAAATGGCGTAGATATTCACCTGGCAACGTCGACTATTTTGTTTGGAGAAGAAGAAGCCAAAGTAAAAAGGTCTTTTGCCAAATCGGTGAATTTTGGATTGTTGTATGGAATGGGGCCCAAAAAACTCTCAGATGAGTTGGGCATTTCCACTTCAGAGGCCAAAGAGATCATAACAAACTATTTTGCATCCTTCCCGACAGTCAAAAATTTCCTGGAAGGGATACAGGAGAGGGTGAAGATAGACGGTTATGTAGAGACCATACTCAAAAGAAGACGTATCTTTGATTATGAAGCAGCCAACGGCATGCAGAAAGCAGCCTACATGAGAGAGTCGGTCAATACTGTTTTTCAGGGATCTGCAGCGGACCTCATAAAACTCTCCATGAACCAGATAGACAGTATGATCAAAGAAGAAGAGCTGGATGCCTTTATGCTGTTACAGATCCATGATGAACTCATTTTTGAAGTAAAAGAGGAGAAGGTTGAAGAGACAGTGAAACGTTTTGTTCATGTCATGGAAAATATCCTTGAGCTGAATGTGCCTCTGAAGTGTTCTGCCAGCATAGGTGACTCTTGGGGAGAATTGAAGTAACATTGGAGACGTAATGCCACTCTCTTGGGAAAAATTAACGATACGTTAACAAAGATGAGCTATAATCCTTTTACTATTGAACAAGGGGTTTTACTGATGTTAAAACGGATCTTATCTATGAAAATGGCAGTCTTGATACTGTTTCTCTTTGGTGTATTTGTAGGGACTGCAACATTCATAGAGAATGACTACGGTACACAAACTGCACAGGCACTCATATACAAGGCAAAATGGTTTGAACTTTTTCTTGCCTATTTTATTGCCATACTTGTTTATCAGATACTCAAATACAAATCGTATAAAAACAAACTTCCCGTCTTTATCTTTCACTTCTCCTTTCTCATTATTGCTTTAGGTGCGATCCTTACACGTTATGTCGGCTATGAAGGTATTATGCATATCCGTGAAGGGCAGGAGAGCAATACAATGGTCTCGGATGTAAAGTCACTGCAGCTTTTTGCTCAAAGTGCTGAGAAGAATGCCTCACTTGAAAAGCCTCTATATTTTTCGAGTATGACAAAAACACTCTCTCGGAAAGCATCACTGTCGGCGATAAAAAAGTAAATGTCGAACTTTTAAAGTATCTGCCTACCTTTACCCAGGAAGTTGTGGCTGATCCCAAAGGTTCAAAAATACTCGAGTTGAAAATATCTGCAAACGGAGATGGTAAAATACACTTTTTCAAAGAGGGCAAAGTAAAAGATTTTGGTACTTTTTATGTTGCTTACAATACTAAAAACAGTTTGGATGATAAACCGATTTTTAATATCATAGACAGCAATGGAACATTGAGAGTGCAGTTCCCCTATATTTTAAAAACACTCAATATGGAGACGAAAGAGTCTGGAGAGCTTAAGTCTGGCGATAATGTTTTTGCCAGAAGAATGCTTTATCAGTTTGGTTCCAATGCCATCGTATTGAAGTCAATACATGAAAAATCTATCTTAAAAACAGTTTCGAATGATATTAAAACCCAATCTGGCAAAGCAGAGCTGATTGAACTTAAAGTCTCTGTGGGTGAGAAAAGCAGGGTAGAGACCTTTAAAGTCTTCAAAGGACGACCTGGTAAATTGAAAACATTCACACTCGACGGAGTTGAGATCAGTATGCGTATCGGTGCAAAGATCCTCAGCTTGCCATTTTCCATTAAACTGGATAAGTTTAAACTTGAACGTTACCCTGGTTCCATGACGCCGTCTTCTTATGCCTCTGATGTCGTACTCATAGACAAAGAGAAAAATATCAATATGCCTTATGAGATCTATATGAACCATATTTTAGACCATAGAAATTACCGTTTTTTCCAGTCTTCTTACGATATGGATGAAAAAGGAACGATCCTCTCTGTCAATCACGACCCCGGAACCTGGCCAACCTACATTGGATACATTTTATTGACATTGGGAATGATCTGGAGTCTTTTCCTGCCTACAGGAAGGTTCCAGAAATTGCTTAAAGGTGCTAAAAAGCTACAGGAGGGTGCTGCTGTAGCAGTGATCGCCGGGGTATTGGCATTTTCAGCACAAAGTGCAGAGGCTGCAAACCCTGTACTGGAAGCCGCACAGCAAAAACAGATAGAGGCGTATGACGCAGCACATGCCCATAAGTTCGCCACACTTGCTGTACAGGACCACCAGGGGCGTATGAAACCTATGGATACCATAGCCCACGATGTGGTATCGAAGATCACAGGGAAAACATCGCTTTATAACATTGAACCAAACCAGATGTTCCTGGGGATGATCATGCAGCCTGATCTCTATCAGAGTATTCCTATTATTAAAATCGGACATAAAAAAATAGCTCTTGACCTTGGGTTGCCTGAAGATACAAAATATGCCAGATTTTCAGATTTTTTTGACAAAAAAGATCAGGCATACAAGCTCTACGATCAAGTGACTGAAGCAAGCAGAAAAAAACCTTTGGAGAAGTCACAGTATGACAAAGAACTCATCAAGGTTGATGAACGTCTCAATGTCTCCTATATGGCATTTCAGGGTACGCTGATGCGTATTTTTCCTAAACCAAATGATGCCAATAACAAGTGGTATGCACCCATGGATGCACTCAAAGAGTTCCCTAAAGAAGATGCAGAGAGAGTAAGAATTGCTATCTCTGCTTATTTCATGATGGTTGCCAAAGCAGTGCAGGACGACAAATGGGACAATGCAGACCTGGCACTCAGAGGTATTAAGAAGTATCAGGAAACCTATGGTGCAGCAGTACTTCCTTCCGCAAAACATATAGAGGTGGAGATCTGGTATAACAAACTCGGTCTATTTGGTAAATTGGTACCACTCTATCTGCTTATGGGACTGCTTTTGGTCATTTTTTCATTTATCAATGTCATTAAGCCGTCCTTCTCCATGAAGTGGATCATGCGGATCTCCTGGAGTATTCTGCTTATAGGTTTTGCGATCCATGTCATAGGTATGGCCATACGCTGGTATATTGCTGGGCACGCCCCGTGGTCAAATGCCTATGAATCTATTGTATTCATAGCAGCATCGACGGTATTTGCAGGGATCATACTGGCGAGAAAATCACCATTTGCATTGGCTGGAACAGCTATTTTGGCAGGTGTGACCATGGGTGTGGCACACATGAACTTCATTAATCCGGAGATCACGAATCTTGTTCCTGTATTGAAGTCTTACTGGTTGATGATACATGTGGCAACGATCATTTCTGGGGATGGTTTCCTTGGTCTGGGTTCTATTTTATCCCTTTTAGTACTTGTACTGTTTATTATACGAGGTAAGAAGGGAGACGCGAATATTGACCGCTCTATTAAAGAATTGAGTAACCTTTCAGAAATGGCTCTGATCATAGGTATCTTCTTGCTGACCATAGGAAACTTCCTTGGTGGTGTTTGGGCAAATGAGTCCTGGGGACGTTATTGGGGTTGGGATGCAAAAGAGACTTGGGCAGCGGTGACCATTCTCATTTATGCATCTGTATTGCACCTTAGATTTATACCTGCGCTCAAATCGACCTTTACGTACAATGTGGCAGCAGCATGGTCTTATTCAACCGTACTGATGACCTATTTTGGAGTGAACTATTACCTCTCCGGTCTACACTCATACGCAGCAGGCGATCCGGTACCGATCCCGATGTGGGTTTATTACGGTATTGCAGGATTGTTTGTCTTGACTGTCATAGCCGCCAGAAACAGAAAGATGGCGAAGTAGGGTGCGTTTATAACGCACCTTTTATAAAAGCTTTTTTATTTCAATATACGTTTGATCGTTTCAGAACAGACGGTCAGACCAACAGCACCGGTTACCGCGACACACGAGCCTTTCTCTTTACACTTGTCTTCTTCCGGTGAAAACACCACAGTGAAGTTCCTGTCAAATTTTGCTTTTTTTAATTCATTTCGTATTCTTCTTGCCAGTGCATCACCGTGTGTTTTCCAGATAGAGGCTACTTCTATTTTATTGGTATCGTAGCGTTTGGCTGAACCCAGTGCCATAATGAGTTTTTTGTAACATCTTTTTGCCACTTCTATCTTCACTTTAGTTGTGTCCGCTGCATCAATGATGATGTCATAAGGTTCAAAATCAAAAGCTGCTACCCAGACCATATCCATCTTTTGGCTGATGGTTTTGACCCCGGGGTAGAGCTTTGCAAGTGCGTTTACTTTTTCTTCACCCACTGCGTCAGAACCTATCTGCCTGTTTTGATTTGTTTCATCAAATAGATCATAGTCAAGTATGGTAATGTCAGAGACACCGGAGCGGTAGAGGCAGTCCAAAGCGTAAGAGCCGACACCTCCGACACCCAGAATGAGAATTTTTGAATTTTGGATCTTTTCAAAATCTTCATCGCCAAAGAGTATACGACAACGTTCAAATCGCATATTTTATATCCAGTTTTCTAAGGCATTGATGTCATCATGAGAGGTCATGTCCAAATGTACGGGGGTGATGGAGACATACCCCTCGTTAATGGCTTCAAAATCAGTCGTATGACCTTTGGTATCAAGCCATTCCAGTTTTGGAAGACCGATCCAGTAGTACTCCAAACCTCTTGGGTTGTGATGTACTTCTGCATGAAAACCGTACTGCTTATTTCCCGCACGGGTAATTTTAAAACCTTTGCAGGCTGAGGGTGCGATAGGAGGTATGTTGACATTCAGGAATTTGCGTTCGGGCAGAGGAAAGTCATCTTCAAAGATCTTTTTGACAAGATCCACTATGCTTTGCTGTGCCAGCTTATAGCCATGATCTTTGATGCTCTGTTTGTCATTGGCATACACTTGAGAGATGGCAATGGCGGGAATACCCTGTAAAACAGCCTCCATTGCACCTGCAGCAGTCCCTGAGTAGGTAATGTCTTCTCCCATATTGGCACCGATGTTGATACCTGAAATAACAATGTCAGGTTTGTTGTTTGCGTCAAAGAGTTTATTGAGTGCAAGAAAGACACAGTCTGTCGGTGTACCGTCATCAAGTTTATAAAAATTTTCTGTTAACTGTACAAAGTGTAAAGGTCTTGTAAGTGTAAGTGAATGTCCGCAGGCAGATTTTTCTGTAGTGGGTGCAACTATAGTTACATGACCCAAAGTTTGCAGGGCTTCAGCCAACGCATGCAGCGCTTTTGACTCAAAACCGTCATCATTTGTTATTAATATTTGTTTCATTCATATACTTTATGGATTATTTTAACGCTATTATAACCTTTTTCTAAAGAAACATAAACGTTTTGGTATAATACTTGAAATTAATTATTAAATCATTTTTTAAAGGAATAATCGTGCAAAAAGAGCCGATGTTAAGAATTACTTATAAAAAACTTTCAGAAGAACTTGAACACTTGAAAACCAATGAACGCGGTATCATAGCAAAAGTTATAGATGAAGCCAGAGAGTTGGGTGACTTGAAGGAAAATGCAGAATATCATGCAGCCAAAGACAAACAGGGGCTTATGGAAGCGCGTATTGCTGAACTGACAGATGTTGTGGGAAGAGCACAGGTGGTTGATCCTTCCGGCTTGGCACATGAACGTATCTCGTTTGGCTCTACAGTGATCCTGGTCGACCAGGAGAGTGATGAAGAGCTAAAGTATACGATCGTAGGAGGTAAAGAGTCAAACCCACAAAAAGGGCTTATCTCTATACAGTCGCCTATGGCAAGAGCACTGATAGGAAAAGAAGAGGGTGATGAAGTTGAATTGCTGCTTCCCTCTGGTAAAAAGATGTACGACATTGAAGAGGTGTTGTATGAAGAGATCAATGTAGAGCATTTAAGTTAAAATGGAGAAAATATGTTACATGTAGGTATAGTAGGTGCAAGCGGATATACAGGACTTGAACTGGTGAAAATGTTGGTGACACATCCACAATTCAGATTGACATATCTTGCAACCACGCAAGGTGACACTATGATCGAAACCCTGCATCCCTCTTTGGAAGATGTCATCTCTCTGAAAGTAGACCAGGCAGATGCATCTGATGTGTCGGAAAACTGTGACCTCGTATTTTTGGCATTGCCTCATAAAGCTTCTATGGGCTTTGCAAAAGATCTTTTGGCCAAAGGTGTGAAAGTGGTTGACTTATCTGCAGATTATCGTTTAGAACTTGATACTTATGAAGAACACTATTGTGAACATGAAGACAAAGCACATTTGGATGAAGCAGTCTATGGTCTCATAGAGTATTACCGTGAAGATTTGAAAAATACCAATCTTGCCGCAGGTCCGGGGTGTTACCCGACAGCTACACTGCTTGGAATTTTACCTTTTATCCCTTACATCGATACCTCTGCGCCACTGTTTGTAGATGCAAAATCAGGGGTAAGCGGGGCAGGTAAAAAACTCTCAGAGACTACACATTTTGTGACGGTCAATGATAATATTTTTGCCTACAATCCTTTAAAGCATCGTCATGCACCAGAAATTGCAGAGAAGATAGAAAAGGTACATGGCGTTAAAATGAATGTGAATTTTGTACCCCATCTCATTCCTGCTACACGTGGTGAATTGGTTTCTGTCTATGCGACATTGAAAGATCTGGATATTGATCCTTTGGAAGTATTGAAAGCCTATTATAAAGATGATCCGTTTATACGTATACGTGAAACACCGGTGAACATCAAAAGTACTGCCGGGACACATTTTTGTGATATCTTTGCTGCAAAAAATGCTAATGGGTTGTTTGTATCGTCTGCGATTGATAATCTTTTGCGTGGTGCTAGTTCACAGGCATTGGCTTGTGCGAATTTGATGTGCGGGTATGATGAAGGGTTGGGATTGCCTGTCATCTCTTATGTCCCATAATCAATGAAGTGAGGAGTGAGGAGTGAGGACTAAGGAGTTAATGACAATAAAAGAGCAGGCTCTGTTTATTGCTGACTCCCATTACCCTCATCATGGAGATGCCTTTTTGGTCTTACTTAAAAAGTTATA
>DQSX01000220.1 GCA_015663065.1 Sulfurovum sp. | reverse complement strand
CGAAGGCAAAATTAAAGAAGCTTTAGGTTTTGGTGCAGCATTGACCGTAGATGAAAGTGAAATGCAGGAGGACTAATCCGCATTTTTTTGATATTCATATACATTAAGGGTGAATTTTGATAAAATAATAGATAAATGAAATGCAGGGTGACGTGTTATGCCCAAAAAAGGATGAGAATGATTTTTATTGATGAGATCGTGGCAACAGAAGTGATGGACAGCAGGGGTAACCCAACGGTTCGTGCAACAGTAAGTTTAAGTGACGGGACTACGGCATCTGCCATTGTGCCTAGTGGTGCAAGTACAGGGAAGCGTGAAGCATTGGAGTTGCGTGACGGCGGTGACAGATATATGGGCAAAGGGGTACTTCAAGCTTGTGAAAATGTAAACGGTCCGATATGTGATGCTTTGGTGGGTCTTAGTCCTTTCAATCAGGCAGAGATAGATCTTACAATGAAAGAAGTAGACGGCACAGAGAACTATGGAAACCTCGGTGCCAATGCGGTCCTTGGTGTCTCTATGGCTATTGCACGTGTGGCGGCACAAAGTATGGGTATGCCTCTTTACCGTTATCTTGGTGGAGCAAATGCAGTGGTCATGCCTGTACCAATGCTGAACATCATCAACGGTGGTGAACATGCAAACAACTCTGTGGACTTTCAGGAATACATGGTCATGCCGGTTGGCTTTGACAGATTTTCTGAAGGATTGAGAGCCTGTGCAGAAGTCTATCATACACTAAAAAAGATCATTGATGAGATGGGTGAGAGTACAGCGGTGGGTGACGAAGGCGGATTTGCACCAAATCTGAAAAGCAATGAAGAGCCGATCCAGGTTATTATTAAAGCCATTGAAAAAGCAGGATACAAACCTGGAGAAGAGATCGCCATTGCCCTTGATGTTGCTGCGAGTGAGTTGACAAATGATGAGGGCTTGTATGTACTTAAGTCTGAAAACAGAGAGATCACCTCTTCTGAATTGATAGCATACTATGCTGAAATGTGCGAGAAATACCCTATTGTCTCCATCGAAGACGGTTTGGACGAAGATGACTGGACAGGGTGGAAAGAACTTACAGAAGTACTTGGAGATAAAGTACAGCTGGTCGGGGATGATCTTTTTGTAACCAATGTAGCTATTCTTGCGGAGGGAATAGAGAAAGATATTGCAAACTCTATTCTTATCAAGCCAAACCAGATCGGAACAGTATCTGAAACCATGCAGACTGTACGTTTGGCACAAAGATCAGGATACACTTGTGTCATGTCCCACAGATCGGGTGAGAGTGAAGATACATTCATTGCCGATTTTGCCGTAGCACTGAATACGGGTGAGATCAAAACCGGTTCCACTGCAAGATCTGACAGAATTGCAAAATACAATAGATTACTTGAGATCGAAGCTGAACTTGGTCAGTTTGAATATCTTGGAGACACCCTTTTTAAGAAATAGGGGTTAAATTTGGCAGATACACAGGAAGTGGAAGCACTGGCAGGGTTGTCACTAAAAACTATTTTAATGACAACCATAGGTATTTTGCTTTTTGGTATCTATATTGCTGTTTTGATGAATGGGGAGAACTCTTTAACTGTCTTGAAGCAGTTAAAAGAGAAAAAACAGGTTTTACTTCAGAAAGGCAAAACATTAAAAAGAGAAAATCAAGAGTTGCAAAAAGCATTTTTCGAATTAAAGCAGTTGGAACCTAATATATAGTTATAATTAGATATTATGTTTTAAGTAAAATAATGAAAACAAGGAGAAGAGATATGAAAAAGTATATATTGGCAGTGCTTGCATTTTTATTTGTAGGGGCAAATGCATCTGAAAATCCCTTTGCAGTTAATCAAAATATTCAAAAGATCGAAAAGGATCAGTCGGCGCTTTTAAAAGAGTTAAAAGTGATTGCAGATAAGCTGAAAGCAGAAGCTGATGCGGCAGATGATGCAGAGATCGATGAAGAGGAAGATGATAATGCAGCAGAGGAGGGTGAAGTTGGGCAAGCTGAAGAGGAAGCACCTTCAGTAGTGCAGACTGAAATAGTAGAAGAAACAAAAAAAGATGTAGAGGTAGAGACAGCTGAAGAAACTCTGGCAGTAAAAGAAGAAGTAACAGAAGCAACACCGGAAGCACCTGAAAAGACAAACGCAAGTGCAGAAGAAGAGAGACTCAAAAAAGTACAGGAAGAACAAGCCCGCATTGAAGAAGAGAGAGCCAAAGAAGAAGTACTCAAGCAGGAAAAAGCAAAACTCGAAGCAGAAAAGCTTGCGTTGGAAAAACTTGCAGAAGAACAACTTGCTCAAGAAGCCTTAGAAAACAAAAAACGTAAAGAAGCGGCAGAGCTGGCAAAACTCAAAGCTGAAAAAGAGGAATTGGAGAGAGAGTTTGCTGCAGAAGAAGCTGCTGCCAAAAAAGAAGCCAATGAAAAAGCTGCAGCAGAACAGGCAGCAAAAGAATCAGCAGCACAAGCAGCAGAAACAGCAAAAGCTTCAGAATCGACTGTAGAAGCACCTGCAGTAAAAGATATAAACCTCACACGTGAAGCAGCAGAAGCAGCTAAAAAGGCTGAAGAAGAATACAGAAAAGCTATCGCCGAGGTAGACTAGAGAAGTTCTCTAAAGTTTCTCTTCTCTTTTTACATTTAATATTTTGATCACGGTCATAGAGATAATAATTTCAAAGATACTGGCCAGGATCAACTGGTAATAACTGAGAATATCGATCCATTCTGTTTCATATCCTATGGTCGCTACGGCTACAAGCAAAGTAAGCGGCATGGAAAGGGAGAGTGCAATAAGAAATGCATCTCTTGAACCTGAAATATTTTTCAGTACCACTGCAGCCAGAACCCTCGCCAAAAGCATAAGCGTTGTAATAAGCAATGCTCCTGTGATCACCCCTTCTACCATCAGTGATTGAAGATCAAATGATGCCCCTACATGGATAAAGAACAATGGTACCAAAAATCCGAAACCGATACTTGATATTTTCTCTTCCAGTTTCTTTTCATGATGAAAAAATGCTGAAATGGCGATCCCTGCAATAAATGCACCCAGGGCAAGCTCTAACCCTAAAGAGTACATAACCGCGATCAAAATGAAAAAGAGAGCCATTGCCAGACGTATATCCTGGTCAGAAGTATCTATCTTGGGTACCAGTATACTTTTGATCTCCGGGAACCACCAAAAAAGAAGATGCAGAAAGCGGTAAATAATATAGACCGTCAAGATAAAAAGAAGTAAATATCCAAGCTTGATGATAAGTGCAATACTGAATCCTGTGGAACTTGCTGCATCGAAGATGGTCAGTGCTGCAATTGAGATGACTTCCCCGAGTATACCTGCGATAAAAGCAAGTTTTAGCCAGGACTGTTCCTTACCATAGGTTTTAGAGAGTGAAGCAAGCAGACCGATGGAGATGAGCGGCATAGAGATGATGGTGATGGCATTGAGCCTGAACATCATCCCTAGAGTAATGGAAAAGAATGCCATCAGTGAGATGAAGAGTATAGATTTTTGTATTACCTCTTTTGAGCTTCTTGTGATCTGTTTTAGGTCCACTTCCATCCCGGCCAGGAACATGAGATACAAAAAACCTATCTCTGCGATAATGTCAAAATACTGATTGTCTGTAACAAATCCCATATAGGCAAAAAGAGAACCCAGCATGATCTCCACAGGAGGGATGGGGATACGTACGAATTTTGCAACAAACGGGCTGCCCCAGATCAGCAAAGAGAGGGTAAGTATAAGGGTGATGCTAGAGGGTATCACAGTTGGTTGCCACTTCATATCCGAGAGATTCAAGCATCTCTTTGTCTTTGTTTGGAGAGAGACCTTCTGTGGTCAGGTAGTTTCCTATGACCATAGAGTTTGCACCAGCTTTGAACATGGCATCCTCATGACCGTTAAAAAGCAGTTCTCTTCCTCCCGCAACCATAAGCAGTCGCCCTTCACCAAGAAGAGCACGTGCTTTTTGGATGATCTCTATGGCTTCTTCTCTTTCAATATTTCTTGTCTTTATGGGAAGTGCAGGGTTGGGGTGGTAAAAGTTCAGAGGCGTTGATTCGGGTGAGAGAGAAGCAATGGATCTAAGCAATTCATCTCTGTCCTTTTCTTCTTCTCCCATACCGAAAATACCACCTGAACAGAGTGCCAAACCTGTAGATCTTACATTTTCACAAGTCTCATAACGTTCAGACCAGGCATGTGTTTGACAGATCTCTGCATAATAACGTTCTGATGTTTCAAGATTGTGATTGTAGCTGTCTATGCCGTGTTCTTTAAGATAAACTAATTGTTCTTTGTTCGCCGTACCGTTACAGGCAATGAGGTTCAATCCTTCAACTTCTGCTTTGACCGCTTTTGCAGCACGTGCAACAAAGTCTACTTTCTTGTCATCAAGACCTTTTCCTGCAGTAACCAGACAATATCCAAGCGCACCATTTTCTTTGGCAGTTTTGGCCTCTTTTACGATCTGTGAGATATCTTTATAATTATACCGCTCAATATCTGCATGATATCGTACAGATTGGGTACAGAACTTACAGTCTTCCTGACAGGTGCCGGAGAGAATATTGTTGATGGCACATAAAAATATAGGCTGCATTATTTGCTTTCTTCTACATCGATCTTGTGTTTGCATTTAAAACATTCGTAGACTTCTTTGCCGCGAAGTGTCTTTTTACCCATAGTGTAGTCACACTCAGGACACTTTTTATCAACCGGTTCAAAGTTTGCTATGAATTTACACTTAGGGTAATTGACACAACCAAAAAACTTCCCGCGTCTTCCTTCTCTCTCCTGTAGCTTTCCTCCACATTCAGGACAAGGTACAGTTAACTCTTTCGCAGGTTCAAGTGACTTGGCATTTTTACATTTCGGGTAGGCAGAGCAGGCAAGGAATTTCCCTCTTTTTGAGTTTTTAATGACCATCATAGAGCCACACTTCTCACACTTTTCATCTGTCTCTTCAGGGCCTTCCACTTCTGTACCATCTGTGTTTTTTGTGTATTTACATTTTGGGAAATTTGAACAGGCAATGAACTCTCCGTAACGTCCTTTTCTCAAAAGAAGTTCTGAACCACATTTAGGACAGTCTTCTCCTGTAGGAATCGCTACTTTAAGACTTTTAATACTCTTTTTCCCCTCTTCGACTTTTTGTAAAAATGGAGTATAAAATGCTTTTAAGATGGTCTGCCAGTCTGTTTTCCCTTCCGCAACCTCATCGAGGGTCTCTTCCATGTTGGCGGTAAAGCCGGAGTCTACAATCTCAGGAAAGTGTTTTTCAAGCATCTCTGTGACGGTAAATGCGATTTCTGTCGGATGAATGCGCTTCTTTTCCAACTCAATGTATTTACGTGTTTGCAGTGTGGTTACCGTCGGTGCATAGGTACTTGGACGGCCAATGCCCAGAGATTCCAGTTTTTTAATAAGGCTGGCTTCATTGTATCGTGCAGGAGGCTCAGTGAAGTGCTGCTCCTGTTTGATCTCATCTAGACTGACAGCCTGACCCTTTTCAAGGTCCGGAAGCAGCTTATCTTTGTCTCCGTGACCTGTGACTTTGTAAAAACCGTCAAAAAGAAGTTTTCTTCCCGATGCTTTAAAGGTACACTTGTCCCCTTTAAAAAGAATACTTTGAGACTCAAGCTCCGCTTCTGTCATTTGACAAGCTAAAAAACGGTTGTAGATGAGTCTGTAAAGTTTCAATTCATCAACAGAGAGATAATCGGCAGCCATTTTTGCGTTAAATTCCACCATAGTAGGACGGATAGCTTCGTGTGCTTCCTGTGCGCCTTTGGATTTTGTCACATAGTTTTTTGCTTTAGCTGGAAGATATTTGTCTCCATAGTTTGCTTGTATGTACTCTCTGGCAGATGCCACAGCCTCTTTGGCAAGGTTCATGGAGTCGGTTCTCATATAGGTAATGACACCCATGGTCCCTTTATCTGTTTTTACACCTTCATAGAGTTTTTGTGCGACCATCATCGTCTTCTTGGGTGAAAATCCCAATTGTGTAGAGGCAGTCTGTTGCAGTGTTGATGTCATAAAAGGTGGAGGAGTTTTGGTCTTTCTCTTGGTTTTCTCAATGGAGGCAACCACAAAAGATTCTCCTTTTGCCGCAGTCGTGATCTCTGTAGCATCCGCTTCAGTTTTAATGGTCAGTTTTTCAATTTTCAAGCCGTTATAGTCATAAATGGAAGCATTAATATTTTTTTGGAACAGTGCATCGATGGTCCAGAACTCTTCAGGCTTGAAGGCTTTGATCTCGCGCTCTTTGTCTACGACCAGTTTGAGTGTGGAACTCTGTACCCTGCCCGCACTCAACCCTTTTTGGATCTTGCTGGCAAGCAGTGGGGAGAGTTTATACCCGACTATACGGTCAAGCAGTCTTCTTGTCTGTTGTGCATCTACAGAATCCATGTCTACCTTACGCGGTGTCTCCAGTGCATGCTGGATGGCAGACTTGGTGATCTCATGGAAAACGATACGCGGAAGTTCGCCAGGTTCTTTTCCAATAGCTTTTGCAATATGGTATCCAATAGCTTCACCCTCACGGTCTTCATCGGTTGCAATATAGACTGTTTCGGCAGATTTTGCAAGTTTCTTTAACTCTTTAACGGTCGGGTTCGCATCTCTTGGAATGGAATACTTAGGAATAAGATCCCCTGTTTTATCATCAAGGGTGATACCAAAAGTACTTTTAGGCAGGTCTCTGATGTGCCCCTTGGAAGCGATGATCTTATACTCTTTGCCCAGAAAATTGCTGATGGTTCTTGCTTTGGCCGGTGACTCAACGATAATTAGATTTTTCATGCATACCTTACTTTATATATAGGAACGATCCATATTGATTTCTGGCATTGTAACACAAAAGTAGATAAAAGGTTATGAGAGAGGGTAAAACTACCCTTTTTTCAAGATACGCGGAAGGGTAATACCCGTTTGGCTCTGATACTTCCCTTTTCTGTCGGAGTAGGTGGTTTCACACTGCTCATCTCCCTGAAGGAAAAGCACCTGGGCAATGCCTTCATTGGCATAGATCTTTGCGGGAAGTGGCGTGGTATTGGAGATCTCTATGGTGATGTGCCCTTCAAAGCCTGGTTCAAAAGGTGTCACATTGACAATGATGCCGCAACGTGCATAGGTACTTTTTCCTAAACAGATAGCCAAAGTGTCACTTGGCATTTTAAAATACTCTATGGTTCTTGCCAGTGCAAAAGAGTTGGGAGGCACGATACATACGTCTCCTTTAAAATCCACTACATTGTTCTGGTTGAAATCTTTGGGATCTACCACCTCCGCATTGATATTTGTAAAGATCTTGAATTCATCTGAAACACGTATGTCATAACCGTAAGAGCTAAGGCCGTAACTAACCACACCTTCCCCAACCAAGCCTTCACAAAAAGGTGTGATCATCTCTTCGTTTATAGATTTCTCACGTATCCATTTATCTGATTTTAATCCCATTGCTATCCCCTTACCTTATGACTCTGATGTCTGCGTTTGTTTTCATTTTTTCAAAATAGTCTTTAAGTGCTTTACCTTGTTGCTGCTGTCTCCATTTTGCTGCCACTGCACCTTTGGCATCTTCAAACGACATGTTTTTTTGACCGTTCTTTGAGAGAATTTTATAACTGATATATCTGTCTCCTGCATTGAAAGGGCGTGTATAGGAGCCGTTCTGTGTCTGAAGGATCGTACCTAAAAGTGCTTTGTTGATGTTGTTTGTAGATTTCTTGACCGATTTGCTTTTGACACCTTTTTTCTTTTTGGTCTGAAGGAATTTTTTCATTGCTGCTTCAGAAGAGGAGGAGTATTCGATCATAGAGATACTTCTAGGGATCACAAACTCTTTTTTATGGTTTTCATAAAAGATCTTCAACTCATCTTCGCTTGGTTTAGGTATCGTAGCTGCTACTTTTTCTCTATAGAATTTTTGTTTTTTAAGTGACTCCTTGATGGATTTTCTGTATTTGCTCCATGAAGTCCCCTGCTGTTTGAGTAATTTTTGCATTTTAGGTACAGTTAAATTATTCTGTGCCGCAATTTGAGCGATCTTGGTATCGATCTCATTTTCAGGTATAGAGATCTTTTTCATGGCAGATTTTTGCAGTCTGTCCTGAACAAGCAGGTCTACAGCCTGTTGTTTGCTTACACCCATTTGTCGCTGTACGGCTTTTATCTCTGAGATGGTGACTGCTTCTCCGTTCACGATCATTGCGATCCCGTTCACCATTTTTGCCTCTGCAAAAGTAAGCATAGCTATAGATAGTATTATAAGTAATTTCTTCATTCATCTTCTTTCTGGGTTTTATATTTCAATAATTATAACATAATCGCGTAAAAGTCATTATAGAAAAGCAAAACTAAGTATAATAATGTCAATAAAATCATTAATGGAGAAAATATGACAATTACCAAAAGAGTAACCTTCATAGCAAAAGAGGGTTGTGAAGAAAAAATGAAAGAGTTGTTGTCTGCAATGGTCGTACCGAGTAAAGCAGAGAAAGGTGTAATATTTTATGAGATATTCCAGTATGTGGACAATCCGAGAAAATTCATGGCTTATGAGAGCTGGGAAAATGAAGCGGCACTGGATGGGCACAAAGCTTCTGCACATTATGCTCTCTACAAATCATCGTATGAACCCTACTGTGAAAAGAAGTATACAGATAATTTAGAAGTGTTGGGATAAACGTTGAAAAATCTATGGGATGACAAAGAAGCAGAAGCATTTACTAGTGACCTGGAGATGAGGGTCTATACGTCAAATCTGCTTGGACGCAGTGACGAACTTGTGCTGCATGGCGGAGGCAATACGTCTGTTAAAACGACTATAGACGGGGAAGATGTTTTACTGGTAAAAGGTTCTGGTTGGGACTTGGTATCTATCAAAGCAGAAGGCTTTGCTCCTGTAAAAATGAAGACACTTTTAGAGATGGCAGAGCTAAAAGAGCTTAGTGATTCCGATATGGTGTCCGGACAAAAAGCAGCAATGACGGATCCATTGGCTCCCAACCCCTCTGTGGAAGCCATTCTTCATGCAATCATCCCTTTTAAAGTGGTGGACCATACCCATGCAGATGCCATAGTGACGATCTCAAATTCCAAAGAGGGAAAAGCACATATAGCAGCACTTTTCCCGAACTTTTTGATCGTGCCCTATATTATGCCAGGCTTTCTTCTGGCTTCAAAAATACATGAGATGACAGAAGGTTTGGACTGGTCAAAATGTGAGGGGATCATCTTGCATAATCATGGGATATTTACTTTTGATGATGATGCCAAAAAGTCCTATGATAAAATGATAGATGCTGTTACTCAGGCAGAAGAGTTTTTGGAAGAGAACGCAGCCATTGAATTGCCTGAGATAGAACCAAAAGCATTTGACCTCAGCCTTTTACAGGTAGATAAATTTATGCATGTCAATCAGACGCCTTTGGCGCTGCATTATGCATCACAAGAGAATTTACGTGCAAAAGTGACGCGGGGTGTCTTGACACCGGAACATATACTCCGTACCAAAAGAGTACCTCTGATCGTGGAAGATGATGACGTGGAAGATGCACTCAAACATTTCAGAGTGGACTATGAAACCTATTTTAACGCCTACAGAACAGACGAGATCATGTTAGACCCCAACCCTAAATATGCTGTGATCAAAGACTTTGGTGTTGTCAGTTTTGGAAAAACACAAAAAGAGGCAGATGTCATCAATGATGTGGTATCACATACCATGCTGGCAGTCCTGCGTGCCGATAAACTTGGCGGGTACAAAAGTATCTCTATCCCGGACAGTTTTGACATGGAGTACTGGGAATTGGAACAGGCAAAGTTGAAATAAAAGTTAGTTCTGTTTAGGACACTTGAACTTGTTCGAGTCCAATATAATTTTAATTTTTTCCTTAAACAAGTTTAAGGTTCCTAGATACAAGGAGTTATCAATGCAATACCTTATGGCAATAGACGCTGGAACCGGTTCGGTCAGAGTAGTTATTTTTGATACAAAAGGCAATCAGATCTCAGTAGCCCAAAAAGAGTGGAATCATTTAGAAGTTGAAGGTGTACCAAACTCCATGACCTTCGATACCCAAACCAATTGGGGTCTGACGGTATGGTGTATACAGGAAGTATTAAAAAGTGCCAGGTTAAAAGGTTCTGATATCGCAGCGTTGTCTGCGACAAGTATGCGTGAGGGGATTGTGCTTTATGACAAAGAAGGTGAAGCCCTTTGGGGTGTTGCCAATGTGGATGCGCGGGCAGATGCTGAGGTACGTTTTTTAAAAGAACATTATGAAGGTATTGAAGAAGCGTTCTATAAAATATCTGGACAAACCTTTGCACTGGGGGCTCTGCCAAGAATCTTGTGGCTTAAAAACAACAGACCTGAACTTTATGCAAAAGTAGCATCTGTCTCTATGATAGGAGACTGGATACTGGCAAAACTCTCCGGAGTGATCGCTACAGATCCAAGCAACGGGGGAACGACAGGGATCTACTCACTTAAAGAGAGGGATTGGGATGCATCCATGGCAGAAAAAGTAGGGTTAAAATCAGATATCTTTCCTCCTTCTTTAGAGACTGGCACTGTCATGGGAACTGTCACTTCTGAGGCTTCAAAGTTGACAGGCTTGTCAACCTCAACCAAAGTCGTTATGGGTGGGGGAGATGTACAGCTGGGAGCTGCCGGTCTTGGAGTTGTCAAAGAAGGACAGGTTGCCATTTTAGGTGGTTCTTTTTGGCAACAAGTTGTCAACATAAAATCAACAGTTGTTCCTCCTGAAAACATGTCTCTTAGAATTAACCCTCATGTTATAAATGGGCTTTCCCAAGCAGAAGGAATTACTTTCTTTTCAGGCTTAATAATGCGCTGGTTTAGAGATGCTTTTTGTGACATGGAAAAGTTAGAAGCAAAAGAACGTGGCATAGATGTTTACGCGGTCATGGAAGAGAAAGCCTCCAAAGTTCCTGTGGGTTCACACGGCATACTCCCCATCTTCTCAGACTCTATGAAATACGGAAAATGGTACCACGCTGCACCTGCATTCATCAACCTTTCCATTGATCCGGAAGTCTGCAACAAAGCTTCAATGTTCAGGTCTTTGCAGGAAAATGCCTGCATTGTCTCAGCTATAAACTTAGAAAAAATAAAAGAGTTTACAGATTTAGATTTTAATGAAATAGTATTTGCAGGTGGGGCAAGCAAAGGCAAACTCTGGTGTCAAATACTTGCAGATGTAACAGGATGCACAATAAAAGTACCAAAAGTAAAAGAAGCAACAGCACTAGGCGCAGCAATGGCAGCTGGAGTTGGGGCAGGTATTTACGAGAGTATGGTCACCGCAGCCGAAGATCTGGCTGTATGGGATAAAGAGTATCTTCCCGATGCTGAAAACCATAGTAAATACAAAGAGATAAAAGAACGGTGGCAGGAAGTGTATGAAAATCAGTTAAAGCTTGTTGACAGAGGACTCACTCAATCTATGTGGAAAGCACCAGGAGTGTAAGAAGCCAAAGAAACCTGTAATAATGTATTAAATATTTGACATATCTAGTTATCTATGTTAAAATGTAAAATATTTAATGCAAAAGAGACTTAGATGGATTTTAAAGAATTTGGGAAAACTATAGCTATTATGCGAAAAGAGAAAAAAGTATCCCAGGGACAGATGGCGCAAGATCTAAATATTTCAAGGGCAACTATCAGTGCATTGGAAAACGCCAGAACGGCTGACATAGGCATACGAAAAATTTTACAAATTATTGATTATCTTGGATATGAGTTGGATTTTAAAGAAAAATCTGCTTTCCCTACTTTTGAGGAGTTAAGAGATGAAAAATAGTTTGGAAGTTAATGTACACAGTGAAAAAGCAGGAGATCTGGTTTTTGAGAATCAGGAGTATATCTATAGCTATAGCAGTGAAAATAAAAATGATTATCTCTCTCTTACCATGCCTGTTAGAGTGAAAAGTTATATGAATAAGCGATTACATCCTATTTTTGAAATGCATTTACCTGAAGGATATTTACTCTCTGTGATCAAAAAACATTTTTCAAAATTGACAAAAACGGATGATTTTGGTTTGCTCAAGTTGATGTCTCAAAATATAAAAGGACGAGTAAATTATAAAAATAAGGAATCTTTAGAGGAAGAGGTACTGACGTTAGACAGTCTACTGTATCCCGGCACTTCTACGCTTTTTGATGAACTTGTACATAAATTTGCTTTGACTTCTGCTCTGAGTGGCGTTCAGCCAAAAGTTTTGGCTAAAGTCCAAGATAAAGCTACATTGGCTTTTCAGGATTATATAGTGAAATCATGGGGGGAAGATTATCCGAATTTGGCACTCAATGAATATTATTGTATGCAAATCATCAAAAAAGCAAATATTAAAGTACCTGAATTCTATCTGTCTGATGATTATAAGTTATTTATAATGAAAAGATTTGACCTTAAAGAAGATGGTACATTCTTGGGTTTTGAAGATATGTGTGTCTTGCAGGCAAAACAGAGAGATGATAAATATGACGGATCTTATGAATCGATTGCAAAAACGATAAAAATATTTGCTTCTGCGAAATATAAGAAAAATGCACTTAGTCAATTTTTTAAAATGGTCATCATCAACAACTTTGTACAAAATGGTGATGGACATTTGAAAAATTATGGACTTGTGTATAAGGACAGCGACAACATAGAATTAGCACCGTCCTATGATGTTATATCGACAACTATGTATATAAAAAATGATATTCCGGCATTACATTTACTTGGAAGTAAAAAATGGTGGTCAAAAAAGTACTTGTTACGGTTTGCGGTGGAAAGTTGTGACTTGTCCCTTAAGGAAAGTAAT
>DQSX01000066.1 GCA_015663065.1 Sulfurovum sp. | reverse complement strand
ATACCCATCTCCTGCATTTTGGTAATGTTTGTCAGGAACTTTTTCTCGAAGGTCAGCGGTGAGGCGATGAAAGCAACATCTGCGAATGTTACCATACCGATACGGTCATTCTCTCTTTTTTCTATAAAATCTCCTACCACCTCTTTGACCACATCGAACTTGTTCTTGTATAGATCTTTAGGGTCAAAACCAATCTGACGCATAGAGTCAGAACTGTCCACGACCAACACAATATCTCTACCCTCTTTTTTGGAGTTGGTATAGTTCTTGGTCAATACCGGAGAAGCCAAAGCAAGCACAGCAGCCACGATACCTACCCATTTCAGCCAGGCTAACAGAGAGGACTTGTTTGCTTTTTTGGCGATGAGTGTACCTACATGAGGAAAAAATATCGCCCTGCTTCGCTCCTTACACCAACGGCTGCACACTATGAAAAGCAGCAGCACCAACAGCAATAAAGGGTATTCAAAACTAAATTGACTCATCTGCCACCTGCACATATAAATTAAATCGGTTCAGCGTATCCTGATCTACTTCAGACACTTGTTTTTTGTATTTATACTGTTCCAAAAGAGGTTCCAATTGCGAGAAGAGCTCTTTACGTCGCTCATCTGTTGCCAACAGTCTTGCATAATAGGTGGCATCATAAGCTGACTTTTTAGCATCTTTCCAATCAATGGCTTTCAGCTGTTCCACATAGCCTTTGGCAAGATTGATCTTTCGGTTCTCCCAAAACTTTTTTCCCATAAAATAGAGTATGGCAAGTCCAAGCAAGATCACAAAAATGATCAATGCCCAGTAGATATAAAAACTGTTGTCAGGTATCTCCAACAGCGGCTTAATGTCTTTGAGCTGTGCGCTTAAATTTTGTTCATTCATCTCATCTTCTTCATTAGTTTTAGTGCAGGATCTTCATGGGTATAGATCTTCGTAAAACGGATACCCTGCTTTTTAAACTGCTTATAGAGTGCTTCATCATTGTCATGTAAGGCTTTTTTATAACTTTGAAGTGTTCCAGAGTCTATGTCACCTTCAAAGCTCTCTTTACTTTCCATGTCGATGAGTCTCAAGTAACCCAGTTCACTCGGTTCTTCTTCAAATCTGTCTCTGACGATCACGGCAAAAACATCATGTTTTTTACTCAAGAGTTTCAAGTCAATATCACCCACAAAATCTGAAATGATGAAAAGCAGTGCTTTCTTCTTCAAACGGTTGTTCAGTGTCTCCACCAACGCTTTAAAATCACCCTCTTTTCCAAGCGGTTCAAAATCTACTATATCTTCCACCGCTTTATGTACAGAAAAGAGTTTTTTACTCGGTTTACCAAAGGCATAAAGTTTGTCTGCAAAGAGCATATGTGAAAAAAGATCTGCATTCTTCACTGCCGAAAAGCCAAGTGTAGAGACCACCTCCGCAATGACATCGGACTTCTGTTTGACTGTTCCAAAATAGACAGACCCGCCAAGCATGGAGACCACTAGCACATTGAGCTCACGCTCTTCTTTATAGATTTTGACAAAAGGTTTACCCAGTTTTGCAGTGGTCTTCCAGTCTATCTTACGGACATCATCTCCATAGACATACTCACGAAGTTCTGCAAACTCAAAGCCTTCACCCTGGAACAATGAAGCATTGTTCCCGAGCATGTCACCATAGACCTGCTTTTTGGTTTTAAGAATGATTTTTTTAGCTGATTTTTTCAATCTACCCCCTTATGGAATCGGAACAGCTGCCAGAATTTTCTCAATGATATAGTCTTGTGTCACATCTTCCGCCTGCGCTTCATAGCTCAGTATAATACGGTGACGCAATATCTCTTTGGCAATATAGGCGATCTCCATAGGAGAGACATAATCCTGCCCTTTTAAGTAGGCAATGGCACGTGAGGCTTTGTACATATCGATACTCGCACGAGGAGAGGCACCAAATTCAATAAAGGATTCAAGCTCTTCAAGACCGTAAGCCTTAGGGTCACGCGTCGCAGCTACCAGCTCTATGATATACTCCTCTATCTCTTCATCCATATGCACTTTAAGTGCTTCTTCTCTAATGGTATTGAGGTCTTCTATGGTTGCGACCTGTTCTATCTCTTCAAAACCGTCATTTGCCACTCTTCTAGCAATTTCAAGTTCTTCTTCTTTGGTGTTGTACCCCACCACCACTTTCATCATAAATCTGTCCAGCTGTGCTTCAGGAAGCTCATACGCACCCTCTTGCTCCACCGGGTTCTGCGTTGCCATTACCAAAAATGGAAGGTCGATCTGAAAGGTTTCATCGCCAATGGTCACCTGTCTCTCCTGCATCACTTCAAGCAGGGCAGACTGCACTTTTGCAGGGGCACGGTTAATTTCATCTGCAAGTAAAAGGTTGGTAAAAACAGGACCGTGTTTGATCTTGAAAGTGTTGTTGGAAGGATCATAAATTTCCGTACCTATAATGTCCGAAGGAAGAAGGTCAGGCGTGAACTGCACCCGTTTAAAGTTCAACCCGAGTGTCTTTGCCAAAGCATTGACCGCAGTGGTTTTTGCAAGTCCGGGAACACCCTCAAGCAGTATATGACCGCGACAAAGCAGACCTGCCAAAAGTCCCTCCACCATCTTATCCTGTCCTACAAGTACCTTGCCTATTTCTGTTTTAATATTTTCTGTGATTTGACTCAAGTCTCTCTCCTGAAAGTTTTATTAAGAAGAGTATACTTGAGTGGGGTTAATTGAAGTTTAATAACTGCTTTTGAAAACAAGTTTTCAGTTCCAAATAGCCTTGGAACCTCAAACTTGTTTGAGGAAGCAAGATTGCCCTAAACGAGTTTAGGTTTCCAAAGGGCAAAAACGGTAGCTGAGCCTGTCGAAATGGAGATCAATTCATCTATATTTCTCATACCACACTATATCCCAAAAATGTCACGGAAATGTCTTTTTATGATTTTTTTCAAAATTTGGGTATTATTTTAAAGCAAAGACAACTCAAAAATAAAAGTAAGGTCATGCATTTTTTTAAGTTACCGGCATTACTCTTTATATTCTTACAAACACAGCTTTATGCCAATCACACAGATACCATGCAGGCTGTCTGGAAAATAGTATTTCCCATATTGCTTCTGCTTCTTCTCCTGCTCATAAGCCACTACGTTATGCGTCAATACAATAGACGTCTAAAAGAAGAAGTAAAACGAAATATTGAAGAGTTGCGCAATAAAGATGAACTGCTTTTACAACAACAGCGTATGGCAGCGATGGGTGAGATGCTCTCTATGATCTCACATCAGTGGAAACAGCCGCTTGGTGCGATCAATACTGCCATCATGGGGATAAAAATAAAGATCGAAAGTGGAAAAATAGACCTTTCTGACCCCTTTGAACAGAAAAAGTTCCTGACTTACCTGGAGCGAAAACACAACAGTATTCTTGAGTATGTGCAGTACCTCTCAAGCACGACCGATGACTTCAGAAACTTTTTCAACCCCAACAAAAGCAAAGAGATCACACATCTTACTTCTCCCATAGAAAACGCTTTAAAGATCATCAGACCCTCTATGGAAAAGAAGGGTATCGAGATCACTACTGACTTTAAAGCAGATACAGAATTCATAATGTACCCCAATGAGATCACACAGATACTCCTGAACCTTCTGAAAAACAGTGAAGACAATTTTAAAGAAAAGAAGATCGAAAATCCAAAGATCGTTATTGCTACATTGCTTCGTGAAAATCAGCCCGTGATCCGTGTTTACGACAATGGCGGGGGCATTCCTGCAGAGGTTGCCAAACATATTTTTGAACCCTATTTCAGTACCAAGAGTGACAAACTCGGGTCAGGTTTAGGGCTTTATATGTCCAAGATCATTATGGAAGAACACCATAACGGTACCCTCAGTATGCAAAACCAAAATAAGGGTGTAACTTTTGAACTTAGATTCAAAATACCAAAAAACTCAACTAACGGGAATTAGTTTGTAACCCATACCGTAAATACTTTCTATCGCAGCAGAGGGGAGCTTCTTACGCAGCTTAAAAATAAGATTCCGAATATTTTTTTCGTCCAGATCAATCCCCTGAAGGTAAAAATGATGCAGCATGGCATCATTGGAGCATACCAGTTCTGCCTGATCTACCATCAGTTGCATCAGGATGGTCTCATGCCGTGTCAAAGAGACAGGATAATGATCACGAAGCAGTACTTTTTTCTCTTTATTCCAGATTACATTTTCTCCAAGAGCAACAATGGGAGCATCTGTAGGGGCTTCCTCTTTGTGCTCCATTTTCCCTGCCACATAAAACAGTGTGTCAAACAGCCGTTCTTGTTGTATGGGCTTGTTGATGAACTGGGCTATGTTCAGGTTAATGAGTTTGAGTAGATATGCACTGTCCGTATGTGCAGAGAGTATGATGATCTCTTGGGCTTCATGACGTTCCCGTATCATTTCACTCAGTTCCACACCATTCATCAGAGGCATCTCTATATCTGACAAGACTATATCAAAAGTCTTTCCCTCTGCTATTTTGTACTTATCGTAGAACCCCAATGCCTCAAGACCGTTTGTTGCCACTACGACGGTTTTAAAAAGGTCTTCCAGTACCTCAGCCATGTCATTACGCAAAGGGGCATAGTCTTCCACCAATAGCAGTGAAAGGTCTTTCGTTTTGGCGTAAAGTGTTTTAAAATCTGTCATGATCATTCCTTCATGACAATTATACAGTATTTTAGAAAGCAAATGACTTGTACTTTGCCTCAAACAAGTTTGAGGTTCCTAGCTTTCTTCGGAACCCTAAACTTGTTTAGGGCACTTGTCGAAACACGGTAGCTGAGCCTGTCGAAGCTATGGTTCCTGTCAAGAGTAACATCATCAACATACTCAGTAAACCAAAAGCACCAGCACCATCAGAGTGTACACTGGAACAAGCTTGTGTATCAGATTCATAAGATTGAAGATACCAGTTGCCATTTGAACCTTTGACAAGATCATATGCATAGTCACCAGCATACAAAGGAGAGAGTTCCAATTCAAAAGCATCAGCAGCAGAATACCCCTGAACTTCAACGATCAAAATACCTTCATTGTCACCTGTAGGTGTTTGTCCTCCCAAGCCATTCACATTATTGATCTGCAACACTGTTGTACCGGAAGTATCCCCCTGAACAACGATCTTATCTGAAATAGAAGTTGAAGCATCATTAAGCACTGTATCTAAACTAATGATTCCGCTATCAGCGTTATAATTATTTGCAATGGTCAGAGTAGACGTAGGCTGATTTCCATCTGCCTGCATATTGAGCATGGCATTGTTATAAAGGTTACCCTCAAGCCTAAAGTTCTGCGTGATCTTCCATAATGCATCATTCTGTAAAACAAGTCCATAAGGAAGACCTGTTACAGCATCTGTTCCTGCTTCATACCCGGTCGAGAGATTGTCATCGAGAAAAACTATCTCAGCACTATTGTCTAAGACAATCGTTTCCCAGTTTTGAAGTTGAGAGCCGTTCAGGTCTCCAACCCATCCGTTAAATACCACTCTGTCCACAAAACCATCTGCGATGCTTCTGTCATCACCACCACTAATGTTTGTATCAACCAGCACTACAGATGCACCTATCTCTGTTAGGTCCGAACCGTGACCAGACTCTACTACAATACCGGAAAGATCACCCGCACGAAGGATAATCTCATCATTACCGTGTAAAGCAATAGTACTTGCATTGGCTTCTGACTCATAAGGCTCATCTCCATAAATACCACAATAGGTCATTTTGCCCCGATCATTGGTATAGTTACAGTCATTAAAAAGCATATTGTCTTCAACAATAATTTGGTCATTCCCATGACCAGCACTCACACCATAGGCATTCCCACCATTTTTAAAGACAATCAAGTCATCTGCTTTTCCACTACCAACAGACCCCGGTGTATTGGCATAGTAAGGGTAATAGTTAGGCTCAGAAAAATCTACATTATCTAAAATGATCGTATCGTTGCCATCAAAAGGAGTATAGTCCAAGCCCCATAGATCTAAATAATTAACTGAATAGCCTGAAGCTACAAATGATACTCTTGAATTTTTAATCGTTATACTGTCGTTGTCATTGCCACCCAGTATCCAGCCATTACTGACAGAATTTTCCATATAAATAGTGTCATTACCCCGTTGGGCTACACCATGTCCCGGGTTAGTATCTGCATACAAATTACTGAAGTTTGAATCATAAATTTTAAATTGGTCATCTCCACCAAAACCAAGTACCTATACAAATAAACTGTTATGTGCAATAAAGGTATCATTACCATCTGTTGCCGGGTCTTCTCCACT
>DQSX01000039.1 GCA_015663065.1 Sulfurovum sp. | reverse complement strand
TTTCAAATGGAGATTCAACAACATTTTTTCTATCCACGATGTATGGGATAAGTGCTGTCTGTCTTGCTCTTTTGATTGCTACTGTTACAAGTTCCTGGTGACGTTTACAGTTACCGGTCAATCTTCTTGGCATAATCTTAAATCTTTCGCTCAAACTGAATTTGAGTGCATTTAAGTCTTTATAGTCGATAAAATCAACTTTCTGCTCACAATATTTACAAAATCTCTTTTTAAATTTTCTTCTTTCTGCCATGGTCTGTTCTCCTAAAACGGTATTTCATCTTCGTTGATGTCAATTTCTGGGATGTTAGTTGCTGCTGCTTGCTGTGCTGCGGGTTGTGGAGTGCTCTGAGCTGGTGCAGCGTAGTTATTTTGCTGAGGCGCCGGCTGAGAGTATGTATCTCCTGCCGGTGCAGCATTGTAGCCACCCTGTTGTGCATCATCTTTGCTTCCAAGCATCTGCAGGTTTTCTACCGTTACAGAGTGCTTGCTTCTTTTGCTTCCATCTTGTGCTGTCCACTGGTCAAGCTTCAATCTACCATCTACTAAAACTTTGCTGCCCTTACGTAAATACTGATTGGCAATTTCAGCAGTTCTTCCAAAGAATGTGATGTCTACGAATAGTACTTCTTCTTTTTGTTCACCTGTTGCAGATTTGAATTTACGTGAAGTTGCGATCGCCGTGTTTCCAATGGCAGCCCCTCCCTGTGTGTATCTTACTTCTACATCTCTGGTTAGGTTTCCTGCTAAAATTACTTTATTATACATAAGGTTGCTCCTGTGCTTTCGCTAAATTATGCTTCTGTTGTTTCAGCTGCTGCTTCTGGAGCAGGTGCAGCTTCTACAGCTTCAGCTTTTTTACCAGCTGCCGCAACAAGTTTGTCAAATTGTGCGAGCTCTTTATTTTTAACATATTTTACAGTTAAAAATTTAATGACATCTTCAGAGATCTTAAGATTTCTCTCAAGCTCGTTGATCAGAGTTCCTTCACCTTTATAGAAAAGAACTGTGTAGTATCCTCTGTCATTTTTATCTACAGGGTAAGCAAGTTTTCTCATACCCATATCGTCAGTTGCAACAAGTTCTGCACCCTCTTTGGCAAGTACATCTTTCACTTTAGTGATCGCTGCTGCTGTCTCTTCGTCTGTCAGTGTAGGTTTAACTACAAACAGTGTCTCATAACAAGTCATATTGTTTCCTTTTGGTTTGATAGCCCATAATTTCATTGAGGAGCGTCAGACCCGCAGACGATTCATTGTTTCCAGCAAATCATATGAGGTCAGACCCCTGAATGTCCAAAAATGAGCAAGAATTTTGGAAGCATTATATTACCCGAATACTGCTTAATCGCACATGAGAATAAAATATCCAATTATTTCATCATATTTTATAGATATCCCTGTATTTTAATCAACATACTGTAAAGTAAAACTTCACGCTGAGTAGCAGGTGCTTTTTTCATAGCGAGTTCACCTTCTAACAAATGTTCAAATATCTTCAGGAGGGAAGCTGACTTTACTTTCAGTGCCAGCTGTGCTTTCTGGTCTTCTATGTTTTTGGGAAGTTTGTAGCCTAAAATAGCTGCAGAGTCTACATGACCATACAGTTTGATGTAGGCATGAAAAAGAAAGATCTGGTTTACAAAATATTGTGTGGCTCGCAGCAGTGCAAATTCATCTTCGCCCAGGTCAAGCAGTTTGGTAATCGTTTCAGTGATAGGCTCTTTGTTGAAAAGATTGATGAGTAGTTGTTCTGTGGCAAGCGGTGCGGTAGAGTAGACCAGTTTGTCTATGTCTTTGGAAGTGACCTTAATGCCTAAAATTGCCAATTTGTCCAGTTCATTTGCGCAAAGTGCAAGATTATTGTTGAGCAGAAGCATGAGATGCTGCAGGGCATAGTGGTCAATATCGAGTCCTGTCTTTTGTGCCTTTTGTTGCAGTACGGCAATACCGTCACGAATATTGGGTTCAAAAAAACGTACCCATACCCCGCCTTTTTTATCTGTAAAAGAGCTTTGAATACTTTTTGCAGAAGTCTTTGCCTCATCAAATCCATAGAGAAAGTAGTTGTCGATATTCTTGTTTGCAAGGACTATAAGCTGATCCAACTCTTTTTTAGGGATCTTTTTGTCGCCTTTGACAGTAAGAAGATTGGTCCCTCCAAAAAGAGAAGTTTGAGAAAGATAATTCTTTGCCTGTTCAAAATCCCACTCATCATAGTAGAGTGTCAGCATACTCTCTTTTGCATCGAGTTGGTTTTTATAGAGATCAATGTAATGGTCGATCATATAGTTATCCAAACCGTACAATAAGACTGCTTTGGGAAAACCCTGTTTGAGTCGCTGGTCAAATTCTCTTTGGTACATTAGATGACTCCTTTGGAGTCAAGTGAATAGTAAAAGGTAGTATCCATCATAGCTCCATTGGATCTTTTTCTAATTTGTTCACAAACTCAGCCATGATGATGGCCTGGGCGATGTTGACTTCTGTGATCATCACACGCACTTTGTCAAATAACATGATATCATCGCCTCTAAGATGGACCACCACACCTTTGATCTCGCCTTTGAGCACTGCCTTTGCACTCTCTCCG
>DQSX01000041.1 GCA_015663065.1 Sulfurovum sp. | reverse complement strand
AGTAATAGGGAGGGGGATTATACCGAAATATTTCTTTGTTTTTTCTTACAAAATGGGGGTGAAGGAGATTTTATGGGTAAAAGGTGTATTTGATCCACTATAAATATATTTACGTCATCCTGAACTTATTTCAGGATCTCTATGATTTCAAGATTGTTTTGAATCATACAGGGATTCAGGATCATGTCCGGAATGACGTGATGTTTCTATTTGTATCTAAATGTGATACGACCTTTGTCAAGGCTGTAAGGCGTAAGTTCCACTTTTACAGTATCTCCGGGAAGGATCTTGATGTAGTGCATTCTCATCTTTCCAGCGATGTGACAAAGTACAATATGTTTATTGTCCAACTCTACTCTGAAGGTTGCATTTGGCAACGCTTCTACCACTTTACCGTCAATCTCTATGACATCATCTTTAGCCATTGTTATTTCCTTTGTTAGTATTATGAAGAAGCGTTTGCTTCCGTTAAGATCACAGCTTTACCGTCTACTACGGCAACCTGGTGCTCATAGTGTGACGTTCTGCATTGATCATCAGATATCACTGACCATTTGTCTTCAAGCACTACAGGGGTACCACTTTTTTTACAGACCATCGGTTCGAGACAAAAGACCATACCGTTCTTTATCTTTGGACCCTGGTTGGGTTTACCCTCAAGATAATTTGGGATATTTGGTTCATCATGTGGTTTTGTACCGATACCATGACCACAATAATCACGTAAAGGTACAAAACCTCTTTCCGTGATAAAGTCTTCAAGTATTTTAGTCAACTCTTTAAAACGCATACCCGGTCGGATAGACGCGATAGCATGATAGAGTGCATCTTTGGAACAGGCGATCAGCGCTTCATCTTCAGCAGAGATCTTACCCACTGCCATAGTGATCGCCGCATCACCGTAATAACCATCGAGCTTTGTACCAATATCCAAACCCAGGATGTCACCCTCTTTGATAACTTCTTCTGTGGGGATACCGTGAATACAAACCTGGTTTAGTGATGTACAAACTGATCCTGTAAATCCATAGAGACCTAAAAACGAAGGCTCTGCACCAAGATCACGCAAATAGTTCTCGCCTAAGGTGTCGATCTCTTTAAGTGTCATACCGGGTTTGATTGTGTTTTGAAGATATTGAAGTGTTTTTCCAACGATCTCGCCAGCTCTTTTGAGCTTGGCGATCTCATCAGGTTTTCGAATAGCAATAGCCATTATAGACCCACATTTCCTAATGTATCATATTGATTCATTGTTCTTTGTGCCTCTATTTTTCTCATTGTGTCAAGTGCAACTTGAACAATAATAAGTACAGAAACACCACCAAAATAGAATGATGCTCCCATACCTGAGATAATAGCAAATGGCAGGGTAGAAATAATGGCAAGGTATATAGCACCTGAACCAGTCAATCTACTTGCAACTTCATTTAAAAATTCTTTAGTGTGCTCACCCGGTCTAACACCAGGGATGAATCCACCTTGTCTTTTTAAGTTATCTGCAATGTCTTTGGCATTAAATGCAATAGATGCATAAAAAAATGCAAAGAACATGACAAGAAGGAATGTTGCTGCATTAAATACAAGACCACCAGGGGACAATGAATCAGCAATTGCTGTGAGCCATGGGTTTGTACTTGCCTGAAGCATCGTTAACGGGAACATCAGAACAGCAGAAGCAAAGATAGGAGGAATAACACCTGAAAGGTTCACTTTCACAGGAATGTAATTCATCACTCTCTTTGTCTGGTTCTGCATGATCGTTTTTCTGGAGTAAGAGATAGGTACTCTTCTTTCTCCAAGTTCCACGTAGATAATAGCCAGTATTGTAATAAGCATAATGGCCAAAATTCCAAGGATAACCAGGAAATTCATCTCCCCGGCATTGACTGCTCTGATCGTATTTCCAATAGCAGATGGGAGTCCAGACACAATTCCGGCAAAGATAATCAGTGAAATACCGTTACCAATACCTTTTTGTGTGATCTGTTCCCCTATCCACATGAGTAACATTGTACCTGTCAACATCGAGAATGTTGTCAATACAGTAAACATCACAGGATCGATCATTACAGCAGATGCCCCACTGCGTCCTGTCATACTTTGAAGTCCCATAGATACACCAATGGCCTGCACAACGGTAATAAAAATAGTGAAATAACGAATGATCTGCATATATTTTTGCATACCGTCACGTTCTTTTTTCATTTGTCCGAGTGCAGGGAATGTAGCTGATAGGAGTTCCATGACAATGGAAGCAGTAATGTAAGGCATAATACCTAATGCGATGATACTCATACGTTCTACAGCATTACCGGAGAACATATTCATCATCCCAAGAGCATTGCTTGAATTGTTATCAAAGAACTCTTTGATAACGGCCAAGTCAACACCTGGAGTTGGAATATAGGCTAAAACTCTGTATGCAAAAAGGAATCCTAATGTGATAAGGATTTTTTGAGTTAAAGCATTACCCATATTATTTTCCGCTTGTTGTAACAGCGTCGTCTTTGATCTTCGCTGCTAGATCTTTAGCAGATGCACCAATCAACTTCACTCTTTTAACTGTTTTTTTCAATGCATGAACCGATGCGATACTTTCAAGAGTGATCTCATTTAGTTCAGCGATTGCTTTGATCTTTTCTACATTGATCACATATGGTTTCTCAACTTTAGACGTAAAACCTATTTTTGGAAGTCTTTTTGCCAGTGGTATCTGACCACCCTCAAAGTTTCTCTTTCTGCTGTAACCAGATCTGGCTTTTTGACCTTTGTTACCACGTCCAGCTGTCTTACCTGTTCCTGAACCTTGACCACGACCAACTCTTTTTCTATTTTTCGTTGACCCCGGTGCAGGTTGTAAATTATGTAAACCCATCTTACCCGCCTCCTATGACTTGATTCTAGTAAGTGCCTGAATTGTTGCTCTTACTAAGTTATTTGGGTTGTTAGAACCGATTGATTTGCTAAGAACATCTTGGATTCCTGCAAGCTCAAGTACTGGTCTTGCAGCACCTCCGGCAATAACACCTGTACCTTCTGATGCTGGTCTAAGAACAATTCTACTCGCGTTGAATTTATGTTCAATGTCATGAGCAATAGTTGTACCTTTGATGTTTACTTTCACAAGATTCTTGTGTGCATCATCCACCGCTTTTTTAATCGCATCTGGTACTTCTTTGGCTTTACCAAATCCGTATCCGACTGTACCTTTTTTGTCACCGATCACTACGAGTGCAGTAAATCTAAATCTTCTACCACCCTTAACAACTTTAGTAACACGGCCGATATTAACAATTACTTCTTCGAATTCTTTTTCGACTTCTTCGTTTT
>DQSX01000036.1 GCA_015663065.1 Sulfurovum sp. | reverse complement strand
ATCACTCTGGACAAAATAATTGCATTGAATCCCTGTATGATCATTTCGATCGAGATAAACAGACCAATGACCCACAGTCCGGAGAATGGCCACTGTGCGTAGATCATAATACCAAGAATTATACTGAGCATACCTCCAAAGACCATCCATCCCCATTCGCTGACAACATCTTTGATCTTAAAGCCCATAAAAATACGTGTAGCCCCAATCACAATAAGGAAAGCTGCAATGAACAGGGTAAACCATACCGCAGATCCTGTCGGATACATCAGCATCACAATACCGCCGGCAACATATAGAAGTGAGATAAGTAGACCCAAAAGTCTCCCTTTCCATTCAGGTGCAGCAAATGAATCTATGAGAAAAACAACGCCTGCAATGATTAGCAAAATACCAAAAACCATAACACTTGCCATTGTGACAGCCACACTCATAAAAGTACCAATAATACCCAGTACTAGAGAAAGTATCCCAAAGCCCATCAATCTTTTTCTGTTTTGCGTTACTGCACCTGCAGCAACCTCTTTTAAATATTCTGTTTCATTGCTCATGATTCATCTCCTTTTTTTAAAATATGTCTTTATTAAGCGTCTCTTTTATTTTTGCAAGTGAATCTTTAAGCTTTGCAGTATTCTTTTCATGTGTTGCTTTGAGCTCATCGAGTTTTTTCTGCAATTTTGCTTTGTGTCTGTCAGAAGCAGAGTCCATCTGACCTTTGATCGTTTCAGTCTTCTCGTTGAATTCTTTATCGATGGCTTCATTCTTCTCTTCCACTTTTGTTTTCATAAGTTCAAGCTTCTCTTTAGCAGTGTCTATATGCTTTTGGATGTTTGCTTTTGCATCATCATTGGCTTGACTCATTTCAGCCTTCAAGTGTTCAAGTTGCTCCTCGGCACGTTTATTCTCTCTCTCTATCTGGTCATAAACCACTTCATCCTTAAGTCGTCTAAAGACAATACCGTTATGTTCATCCATCTTGCTATCTACAGGTACAACCCACTCTTCTTCTATCTCTGCTACGATGGTTACAGTTCCATTTTCCATCGCTTTGGAAACATCATTTATATACTCTGCATCTACACCTGAGTTGTAAAGGTCATACATAAGTCCCATCGTAGAACCGCCCAAACCGCCAAGTACAAAACCCAAAGGTCCAGCTAAAAGTCCGGTGAGTGCTCCTACAGTAAATCCGAGTGCAGTACCTGACACAGAGTTTCCATTTGAATCTTTTGCAGTGACTTTACCTTCGGCATCTTTTGCAAGTACCACATCTGCATAGACAGTGATGTCGCCTTCTCTATGTAGATCTTTCAAAGCACTAAGCCCGTTAAACGCATCTCTTTCATTTTCAAATACAGCTACTAACATTTTATTCATTATTTTTCCTTCGTATTTTAATTTTAATTAAATTTCATCCGATCGTTCTGTTTCAACATAAAACAATCGGATGAAACCTTAAGTATTGGGTTAGGCTAAGATCAGCCTAACCTACATTGTCTACGTGCCAAGAATCTCTCTAATCTCTTTGTCGATCTCTTTTTTGTCAGCTTTAAGGTCTTTTTTGATGAGTTTTTCACCAAGCGATATAGCACCCTGGATTCTCTCTCCTACATCCGTTACTGCTACAACAAGCAGACCGTATTCACCTTCATCCAGTGCTTCACCAAGCTCTTTGAGGTCGCTTCTGTTCATACCGGCAGTCACATGCCCTACCAATGCACCGATGGCAGCACCGGCAACTGTTGTTCCCGCTATCAAAGCACCGGTGAGTGCAACTGCTGGGAAAAGGGCTGCAACAAGACCTGCTGCAAGACCAACGCCTGCACCTGCAAAACCTTCCTGTCGTGTAGGTTCTTCATGCTTTTTGACGATCTTTACCTTGCCTTTTTCTGTCTTTTCAATGATCGCAGCATCAAAAGTATCCATAAATCCAAACTCACTGTGAAGTGCTTTTACTGCTTCATAGTCGGATTTTGCCGAAGTCTCATCTTTATAGGTTGCTACGTATACTGATAAATCTATTAAATTACTCATTTTTTTCCTTTTATTTTGCGTATTTAAATTCAGGTAACTGTTTTAGGTCTTCTTTTTTAGCGTCCGGCAATACAATTTGCCCCTTGTCATTGTTTTCAAACAAAATAGCTGGAACAGCTATGTGTCTGGAACCCATACCAAGGAATCCGCCTACCGAGATAACTGCAAAAGAGATCATGCTGTCACCACCGACGATCAGGTCATCTACCTTACCAATGTTCTCTCCATTTTCATTATATACTTTTGCACCAATGATCTTAGAGGCACGATACCCTGTGGCAATAATATTTGTGGCAACAAGATCAACAGTGACACCTCCTGCTACAGGGGTAGTGGTAGTTGCTTCTTCTGCAAATGCACCAGATACAAGTACTGCAGCCAATGCTGTTGCTGATATGATTTTACTAACTTTCATTTTTTTCCTTTTGTTATTATTTAAGAGATTTGGCCACCTTCCCCCCCCTTTAATGAAAGAGAGTCAAGCAGTGCATAAAAAAAGTATTTACTTTTTAACTACAAATCACCAAATGGATTTTTGATGATAAAGTTGGCCTGGAACATAATCGTTGCATCGCTACCAATATTATCTGGTGATATCAATGTTTTTTGATACTCAGCCATTAACATGACCGGCATTGGGCCTATCTTCATCATCTTGCCTATACCTATGGCTATAGGCAGCGTCAATTTGTTAT
>DQSX01000127.1 GCA_015663065.1 Sulfurovum sp. | reverse complement strand
GGGGGTTATGCGACCATACACCATGTACGTTCCAAGTTACGTAAGTTGAAATCCCAGCATCCTGAAATTTCCGTGGCGATCATTGACTACCTGCAGTTGATGTCGGGTGACGGAAAAGAGGGAAGACAACAGGAAGTCTCTGAAATTTCCAGAGGGTTGAAACAGTTGGCAAGAGAGTTGCAGATACCTATTGTGGCACTGTCTCAGTTGAACCGTGGTGTGGAGAGCAGAGACAACAAACGTCCGATGCTCTCTGACCTTCGTGAGTCCGGTGCCATAGAGCAGGATGCGGATATTATTCTTTTTGTCTACCGTGACGATGTTTACAGAGAAGCGATGGAGAAAGAGAAAGAGATGAAAGCCAAGGCAGAAGGAAAAGAGTATACTTCTGAATTTAGGAAAAAACTCGAAGAGGATGCGGAGATCATCATAGGAAAGCAGAGAAACGGACCTACGGGTACGGTTGAGCTTGTTTTCCAGAAGAACTTTACACGCTTTGTTGACAAGGTCGCCGGTCCTGCATTTGAGATCACTTATGAAGATGCGGATATTCCTGCGAACACAGGGAATATTGAATTACCGCCGATCTAGAAAATTAGAAAGCAAAAATTAAAAATTGGAAAAGCCGAAACTTTTTGAGACAGATAAAAGTTTTATAGGAACCATTGTAGTTCTATCTGTTTTTATTCTCATTCGTCTTTTCCTTGAGTATCAATCTTATCGTGAATTCATCTCCAAACCTTTTTACTTTACTCCGGTCACAGTGTTAAGTGCCTATGAAAAATCAAAGAACGGGAAACGTTATACGGTTTTAAAGTTACGTTCAGATGAGGGCTTGACTTTTTATACGACCTCTTACAAAAAAGAAGTTTTTGATCATAAGAAATTACGAGTACAGATCTTTCCGAATGCCAGTATCCCTTTTTATAAATATCTTGGTACTTTTTATGTGAAAAGTCGAATTAGATCATCCAGCATAATGGAAAAGACTTTTAAAGACAGACTCCTGAAACAAGTAGCAGATCAGCATGAAAGTGTTGCAATGCAAAGTTTTTACAATGCTATCTTTTTTGCCACAACCATAAAAAAATCCTTACGGGAGAAGATCAGCTTGCTTGGTGTGAGTCATCTGGTTGCTTTAAGCGGATTTCACCTGGGGATATTGTGGGGATTGATCTACGGGTTGTTTATGTTGATATACAGACCTTTACAACAGAGATCTTTTCCTTACAGACATGCTTTGTTCGATGTAGGACTGGTCACAATGCTGATACTTGGGCTGTACCTCTGGTTTGTTGATTTTCCTCCCTCCCTGGTCCGTTCTTATGCTATGGTACTGGTAGGGTGGGTCGTGATACTAATGGGTGTAGAGCTGCTTAGTTTTACATTTTTAACAACGATTATATTTGCACTTATGGCACTTTTCCCCTCCTTGCTTGTATCACTCTCTTTTTGGCTCTCTGTGTCTGGGGTATTTTATATATTTTTACTTTTGCAGTACACTAAAACATCCAATAAATGGATGATCACCCTGATCTTCATCCCTGTGGGGATATTTCTACTGATGTTACCGATCGTGCACAGTATATTTGGAGTGACCTCTCCTTATCAACTGCTCTCCCCGCTTTTGTCGTTACTCTTTATTCCTTTTTATCCACTGGTCATGGTTTTGCATCTTTTAGGCATAGGCGGTAGTTTAGACAGTGTATTGTTAACATTGTTTTCTTTGCCAAAGGAGAGTGTTGAGAATCTTTTGCCTGTATGGGTGACGGGGATATATCTGCTTTTATCTATTGCTGCTATTTGGAGTAGAAAACTGTTTTATGTATTGATTTCTATAGCTTTTGGTTATGCGGGGTATCTCTTTATTTAAATTTTATCTATTTCATCATTTTTATCAAGCAGGTAACAAAATCTCAAACCGTGTAAGAAGATCGCCCAGGAGATGTAAATCCATAAAAGAAAAAAGAGTACGGTAGAGATGCTTCCGTAGACAGAGGTATAGGTTTTGTTATGTACTACATAAAAGACAAAAGCACTTTTGGAAAGGTACCAGATCAGTGAAGCGATGAAGGACGATACAATGGCGGCACGCTTTTTGATGCGTGTATTGGCAGAGAGCTGGTAGGCTATGTAAAATGCAGACCAGATGATAGTATAGGGGATGATGGAGTAGAGGTGTATCACTGCAGTGATCTCAGACCTGTCAAGATATGATTGGATGACTCCGGAGAGATAGAAGGAGGCACCCATCATTGTAGGAAGAAGGATGATCAGTACAAGATAGGTTTTAATACTTTTTAAGATCCCTCTGCTTGGGAGTTCAAAGATATCGTTGACAATGTAGTCGTAATTTTTAAAGAACATGATCGCTGCAAAGGTTACGTAAAATACACCTACCATGCCCAGTTTGTCAGAGTTGGCTATGAAGGTATTGATATTTTTCATAATGACTTCAGATTGTGTGGGCATGAGGTTGGCAAAGATAAGCTGCTGTACATTGTCGTACATCTCTTGAAAAAGAGGCAGGGTAGTAAACACATAGAGCAGTATAACAAGCAGAGGAATAATGGAAAAAATGGTATTCCAGCTAAGAGAGGAAGCATAATAGCCCAGCCTGTCATCAAAAAGATCTTTAAAAAAGTCACGGAAGAAAACTACATAGCTTCCAAGTATCTTTTTTATTTCACTTTTTTGAACGCGTCTGTTTTTTTCATTCATATATGATTATGGGTTTGGCAATCCCATTTTCCCCGGATTTAAAATATTGTTTGGATCAAAGGCTTTTTTAATATCTTCAAAAAGTGCCAGTTCCACATCATTGAATGCAATGTTCATGAACGGTGCCTTGGATGTGCCTATGCCGTGCTCTCCGGAGAGTGTACCTCCCATGTCGACGACCAGTTCAAAGATCTCTTCAATGGCTTTGTGCCCCTCTTCAAGTTGTTTGCTGTCAGATCCGTCAACCATGACATTGACATGGATGTTACCGTCACCGGCATGTCCGAAACAAGGCACCTTGAAGCCATAACGATCACCGATCTCATAAATGCGTTTCAATGCTTCAGGCAGCATAGATCTTGGCACAGAGATATCTTCGTTGAGCTTTTTGCTGCCAAAAATAGTAATAGAAGGTGAGGCATTACGTCTTGCATACCAGAGCTTATCTCTCTCTTTTTCATCATGGGCAATGACCAGGTCCAATGCACCGTTCTCTTTAAATGTTTTCTCAAGAATGGAGAGTTGAAGGTCTACCTCCTGTGTGACATTCCCGTCCACATCACCGATGAGCAGTGCTCCTGCATCTTCGGGAAGTTCCACACCCAGTTTCTCTTTCAATGCCTGAACGACCAGTGCATCCATGAACTCCATAGCCACCGGATTTGCTCCGGCAGCCAAAGATTTAAAGACAGCATTCATGGCATCATCCACTGAAGGGAAGATCCCCATATAGGCTTTGGTAAATTGTGGTTTTGGTATCAATTTCAAAGTGATTTCCGTAATGACAGCCAGTGTACCTTCCGAAGCAATGAGGATACCGGCAATGTTATACCCGGCCACATCCTTAATGGTACGTTTCCCCGCACGTATGATGTCACCGTTGGGACGTACAGCACGCAGTGCCATGACGTAGTCTTTGGTGATCCCGTACTTGGCAGCACGCATACCTCCGGCATTTTCTGAAACGTTTCCTCCCAGAGTGGAGTACTCTTCACTCGCAGGGTCCGGTGGGTAGAAAAGCCCTATCTCTTCAACGGCACGCTGCAGGTCCATGTTGACCACACCCGGTTGTACGACTGCAACCATGTTCTCCATATCGATCTCCAGGATCTTATTCATATGTTTTTCCATGGCAAGGGTAATACCACCGTTTGTAGGCAGTGCACCTCCGGTAAAGCCTGAACCTGCACCGCGAGGGGTGATGACGATGCCATGGTGGTTACAGTAGACCAGAATACGGCTGACATCCTCTTCGTCTCTTGGAAAAACCACTGCATCAGGTTCAAAACGTGTACGTGTAGCATCGTAAGAGTAGGCGATCATGTGCGCTTTGTCCGAAAAGACATTCTCTTCTCCTACCAGGTCTTTAAGTGTGCTTATATGTTTAGGATCCAACACTACAGTGACTCCATAAGATTATAATAGGTACCTGTGGCAGATTTTGAGAACCAGCCGGAGTCTATCTTGTCAAAACGCATAAAGAAAGGAAATTTTGCTTTTGAAGGCAAAGCACTCACAGCTTTTTTACCTACATATTTGCCGGAAATCGGGTCTAAAAGTACGGCTGCATTCTTTTTGATGATATAGACAAGTCCCACATGGTATTTTTTGGCAAAATTCGCCAGATTCTCTCTGTTTGGTGTACCTTCTCCCTCTTGTGAGAGGTAGAGTGCATAAAGGTCAGGGTGGATCCACTGTTTGTTATAAGAAGAGGTTACTTTTGCATAGGTATTCGCATCTGGTGCCAAAACAAGTACATTGTTATAGAGATACCCGCCGATGATCTTATCTCCTTTAGCTACAGCGGTATTGATGGTAGGTAGCTCATCATGCTCAATAACATCATTTCCTGCAAGTTTAGCATGACCGGGAGATGTTTGAACGACACGGGAAGTAATGGCTCTTACATCTTGACCGTAATTGTGGATGATGATACCGCTCATACCGGTGACAGGAAAGGAGGAGTTCATGGTAATATTCTGTCCTGAAATATTGGCTACCGAAGTGTTGACTGTGGAAGGGAAAAATCCTGCAAAGAGTGGTAGTGCAGACAAAGCGATGAGTGCTATTTTACGCATAGCGATCCTTTTAAATATAGAGTTTTAGTATATAGATTATACAAGCTAAATATTAAAAAACCGTAGTGAGCTCCCTCTAACATTAGCTAAATTCGGTTATAATAGTGCCTATTCAGCTATTTGGCAGCTGTAAGCCAGCAGTTCGGGAGAAGAATGAAGTATTTTTTAATATTGGCAGTGATGCTACACTTTTTGTTCGGTGCAAAAGTCATACACAAAGAGTGGGAAAAAGGACAGACCTTTTCGGAATATCTCAAAGTCAACAATATTTCAGCATCATTTTTGGAGTCTATCTCCAAAGAGGATCAGAAATTTCTTTTGGAAATACGCAACAGATATAAATACTATGAACTCAAAAATGACACAGGCACACTGCTTCAGGCGTTGATCCCTATTTCCGTGGAGATGCAGATACATATTTTCAGAAAACGGTCCGGGAGTGGGTATGGGTTTGACATTATTCCCATAGCATACAAAAAAAATGAGTATTATGCCAATATACTCATTGAAAAGAATCCCTACACAGACACACTTGACACTATTAAGCAGGCAAGGGTAGCCAAAAAACTCTCTATGGTCTTTAAGGGTGATGTGGATGCAAAAAAGCTTAAAAAAAAGGATGAGATCTCTTTTGTCTATACGCAAAGAACCAGACTGGGATTTATCTATGCTATGCCTGAAATTGAAGTGGTACGGGTAAAGCGTAAGGATAAAGAGAAGTTCATTTATGTAGATGAAAACGGTGCCGGCTATAAAGAGACTGCAAAAAAAGTCTCATACACAGTCATGGGAAAGAAAAAAGTGACCTACACGCGTAAAGTACCGGCAAGTAAAAAAGAGGCAATGTTTGGTATGCCGCTTCGTAAAGTACGTATCACTTCGAGTTTTTCCTACCGAAGATGGCATCCTATTTTGCGTCGCTACAGACCACATCACGGTACAGATTTCGGTGCTAGAAGAGGTACGCCTCTGTTGGCTGTCAATTCGGGAAAGGTAATTTTCTCCGGAAGAATGGGCGGCTACGGTAAAGTGGTGAAGATCAAACATGACGGAGGCTATATTTCGCTCTATGCACACCAGAGCCGTATACGTGTCAAAAAAGGCCAACATGTTAAAAAGGGACAGGTCATCGGCTATGTGGGTAGTACGGGAAGAAGTACCGGCCCACACCTGCACTTTGGTCTGATGAAGAACGGAAGATGGATCGACCCTATGAAGGTGTTGCGTAAAAAATCGATCAAAACCTCTATTATGAAAAAATTTACACGGTATGAAGATGCCAAGATCACGAAATATAAAGATGTTGACATCGTACAGATAAACAAAGACAAGGCAAAGCTGATGAAGTATGTGGAGGAGAATGCCACAAGCTATATTTGGCCTGAAGAGGAAGAGCTTACGGTGCATCTTCAGGATAAAGAGAAGTTTTTATAATGAAAAACAGTATTGAAAAGTTCACCCTCAGCCCTCTGACAGACTCAAAATTCATCACTACGGCGTTAGCGACCTATGAGCAAAATGGTATCAAGAAGAGCTGGGAGATTGTGCAGGCACACGACTCTGTAGCCATACTCATCTACCATAGAGAAAAAAAGAGCTTCATTTTGGTCAAACAGTTCAGACCGGCTGTCTATGTCAACAACAACGACGGTATGAGCCTTGAACTCTGTGCAGGTATTGTTGACAAAGAGATGACGCTGCCGCAGATAGCACAAGAAGAAGTAGAAGAGGAGTGCGGGTACGCTGTTGCCCTGGATTCAGTAGAGAAGATCACTACTTTTTATACCTCTGTGGGCTTTGCAGGCTCCAAACAGACCCTCTATTATGTTGAAGTGGATGAGAGTATGAAGGTATCTGAAGGTGGCGGGGTTGACGCAGAACTTATTGAAGTGATCACTGTGCCTGTTAATGAGGCTGAAAGTCTGATCTATGATGAGCGTATTGTCAAAACACCGGGGCTGATGTTTGCATTTATGTGGTGGTTTGATAAAATCAAGAATTAGGAACCTGAAACTTGTTTCAGCTGCTTTTCTTAAACGAGTTTAAAATTCCAAGGTACACAAGAAGTATTAGTCCTCTTTTGCCTGCGTATAGGCTGCGTAGTAGGTACTTCCGTCAGAAAAGCTGTTTACAGTAAGCTTAGAGAAATTTTCAAGGTATGCCCAAAAATCTTCTATGAGTTTTTCATCGATACCTTTGAGCTCCTGAAGGGCTTCTCTCATAGTCCCTAGCCACTCAATACGTGATTTTTCAGTAATGGAGAAATCATCGTGTATTCGGATCATATATTCATTCAGATCCATACCCCGAGCTTCATCTTCATATACTTTAGGTCCGCCACAGATCTGAATAAAAAATTTGGTATTTTTTACTTTGATCGCTTCAAATTCATCTTCATCCTGAGGAAAAAAGTTGGCTATGTCACTCTCATAGATCTTGTCATAAAAGTTATACATAAGATCACGTATCCCCTCTTCTCCGCCTACAGCATTATAAAACTCTATTACCGGATTGTGGAAGTGAACCTGTTCACCTTTTTTTACGGGGGTAATTTCCATTGACATGCTTCTTCCTTATGTTAAATATATGGTGTGATTATAGTTAAAATATCTTAATATTACTCAGTATGCTTTTTTGTTATTCATCACAATATCGTTTTAAAAGAGAGTCATAGTTTTCTATACGTCTGTCACGCAAGAATGGCCATATATCTCTTAGCTCTTTTGTTCTTTCGTGTCCAATATCTGCATACAATATGGCTTCACTTTCCGCATTTGCTTCTGCCAATATTTCACCTTGTGCACCACAAATAAAAGAGTTACCCCAAAAGTGAATACCGGACATAACGCCAGCAGCGTCAGCTTCAAAACCAACACGGTTACAACTCAGTACAGGGATCGCGTTGGCAATGGCATGGGAGCGCTGTATGGTGATCCAGGCATCAAGTTGTCTCTTCTTCTCTTCTCTGCTGTCTTCTTCAAACCAGCCAATGGCAGTAGGATAGATGAGTATCTCGGCTCCTTTGAGTGTCATGATGCGTGCAGCTTCCGGATACCACTGGTCCCAGCAGATAAGCACACCCAGTTTTCCAACAGAAGTCTGAATGGGTTCAAAGCCTAGATCCCCCGGTGTAAAATAGAATTTTTCATAAAAACCCGGATCATCAGGAATGTGCATTTTTCTGTATTTCCCGGCAACGGAACCGTCTTTTTCAAAGATCACGGCAGTGTTGTGGTAAAGTCCGGCAGTACGTTTTTCAAAAAGTGAAGTGATCAGAACAATATGGTTCTTTTTTGCCACTTCTGACCAGAATGTTACATCTTCCTCAAAAGAGTTTGCATAGGAAAAGTATTTTGTATCTTCACTCTGACAAAAGTATTCTGTCTGATGCAACTCCTGCAGGACAATGAGTTCTGCACCATTTTGTGCTGCTTCTTCTATCTGTTGACAGGTATGTATGAGCGTATCTTCTTTGTTGTGGTGAAATTTTTGTTGTATTACTGCTGTTTTCATAAATATGATTTTAGCATAATAGTTTGAGGAAATTACTGCTAATATTTTATTT
>DQSX01000193.1 GCA_015663065.1 Sulfurovum sp. | reverse complement strand
TACTTGTATGTGCTGCTGGAAAAAGAGGAGTGTATTGTTGTAGATGACGGTTTGCGTGAAGGTGTTGCTCTGGAAAGTTGTCAAAATAACTCCTACACCGGTTAGATCAAAGAAGAAGATAGACAAGAAAAAGTGCGTCTAAGGTTTACAAGCTTGGGAGACTTGCCTACCGGTGTAGTGTCATTTTAGAGGTGTTATTTTCTAACAAGGGGGATATGTAGTTTTATTCCACCTCTTACAAAGAAGTATAGTAGAAAAGTTTGTCACATTTTGTCAAAATAATTTTTTTTAATTATTTTGTAATAAATATATATCCGGCACCGTAACTACTTTTTAAAACCTCTTTTGGAAGCTTTTGGCGAAGACGCTTAATAAGAGAAGTGACTGCATAAGAAGAGAAGTCGCGTTCAGGCTGGTCTTCATAGATACAGTTATAAATATCGATAGCAGAAACTGTTTGATCCGTTTTTGAAATGAGAAGAGCAAGTACCTTTTGTTCTTTGGGTTTCAGTTGGATCTCTTTTTCTCCGTGAAAGAGTTTTCCTTTGATCTTATCCCAGCAGTACCCCTCTTTTATCGGAATAAGGGAACGTTCTTCTCTCAGTTCTTCTACAAGAGTAAAAAGCAGTTCTTTCAGGGTATTGCTCTGTACGGGCTTGATCAGGTACTTTACAAGATTCAACTCTATTGCTTGTAAAAGTTTGTCTTTTTCCGAGTGGGCAGTGGTGATGATGATCTTGGTCTTCCGGTCTTTTTCCCTGATCTTTTTGATCAATGAGAGTCCATCTAAAAGTGGCATATGGATATCTGCGATGACTATATCAGGACCTTTTGTCAAATAAAGCTCATAAGCACTTTTTCCATTTTCAGCAGCATAGACATGTGTGAAGAAAAGCTGGAGGTACTCTATCATAGAATGCAGCAGTTTTGTTTCATCTTCTGCAATAAGTATGGAAATGTCCTCTATTTTAACAGTTTTCATCTACTCGATCCAATATAATATGAAAGGCTGCACCTTTTGTGCTGTTTTCAACATCTAATCTGCCGCCCATATTTTTCTCTATGATCATTTTCGAGATATAGAGTCCCAGTCCTGTACCCATAGATTTATGTTTGGTTGTGAAGTAGGGATCAAAGATCCGCTGCATATGCTCAGGTTCGATCCCCCCTGCATTGTCGCTAATGGTCAAAGTAATATTTCCATTATTTTTAGAGAGGGTGACATCAATTTCGGCATGTGCTGCCTTTCTTTCAACCAGTGCATCTTTTGCATTGGTAAGCAGGGCCATAACGACCTGGGTGTATTCATTCATATACCCTTTTACATAGGCAGTGTCACGATATTCAAAATTAAGTGTGATGCCGGCTTTTTTTAGCATTGGGTGCATAATGGTCAAAGCATGTTCCATTACATCCGATACACTGAATATTGTTTTCTTTTTTTCTGGATGATAAAAACGCATAAAATCATCAATGGTTTTTGACATATACTGTATATTGTTCTCCATCTCTTCGAGTTTTGCAAGGAGTTCGGTACTCTCCAGTATCTGCATTTGGGATTTCTCTTTTAGAATAGAAAGAATAGTATTGCTAATTGCCAAAGGCTGTCGCCACTGGTGTGCAATGTTCCCTATCATCTCGCCCATATCTGCCATTTTTGCTTTTTGAAAGAGAAACTCCTCTTTTTCTTTCAGTGCATTCATTGATGCTTCCAGAGCCATATCTTTTTGTTTCAGTGCTTCAATAGTATAAAGCAGTTCGTGTCGGTATACTTTTTCTATATAGAGTCCGCACTCGAGTGCTTTCATCTGTTCGATCAATGCAGGAATATGTCTCTTTTTGATGATAGAACCGTGTTGCGGTGCTATCATCTCTATATCGAGTGCTTCTATTTTGGTGAGTGCATAGTTGAAGATATCGCGGCTTGGCATATATTCTGCATGGAACTGTTTGGCTTTTTCAAAATAGTTGTCTCCTGCAAAAAATTCCCAGGATTCTTCTATCCCTCCAAAAATATCTCCGGAAAAGAGTGTTTTGGTTTTGGGTTCATAGGTGACAAAAGCACCAGGTGAGTGGCAGTAGGGGGTGGTAATGAACTTAAGTTCCAGATCACCGCACTGCAGACTATGATCATGTTTGTCTATTTCATAGTAGTCTGAACGGATCAGGTAGTGTTTGACAAGCGGCACCATACGGGAATGTGTAATTACTTTCAGGTCACTTCGGTTGATAAGCTTTTCCATTTCAGGGGCACTTGCGGCGAGGTCAGGGTCCTGATGATGGAGAATGATATATTTGATATGGTGCATATTGCTGATGGTATTGATCTTTCGGACAACAGCATTGAATTCCAGCATGGAACCGGGATCAATAAGAATGGAGTTTTCTCCATTTTCAATGAAGTAGGGGTGACACTGGAACGGATCATTGGGCAGATACATACCGACCCACCAGATCTCTTTGGCTATCTCTATTGCTTGTGTAAAATCCATAGACAAAGTGTAGTAAAATAAGTGTAACTTTTTCCTGATTTCAATCAATGAATAGGTGTATTTGTTTCTTGTACAGTATATTGTAAGTCCCACCTCTAATATTATTTTGCTATAATCGGACG
>DQSX01000027.1 GCA_015663065.1 Sulfurovum sp. | reverse complement strand
CCGGCATCTGCTGACAATGGTTCAAGTCTAAGCTTGATAGGTTCACCTTTGTGTAAACCGATCCCAATGACTTCAACAGGTTTTTTTATGGTCCGTTGCTGCATAAGCGATCTCCTCTCGTACGTAATTTTGTGCCATTATACAATAAAATATTAATAAATGCAAAAACGTCTTCGGAAGGCTGCTTCGAAAAATGGTCTTATGCCTCTGTTTTCTCAGGTGCAGGTGAGATGATCTCGTCTGCAGCTTTAAAGACATTGTCGATGAATTTTTTGATCCATGACTGGTCAAACCACTCTACAGGTCTCACTTCAATACCCTGTACCAGTATACCAAAGTGTAAATGGTCTCCCATTGCCAATCCAGTTTTACCGGTCTTAGCGATCACTTCACCAGCATTCACTTCATCACCTTCCTGTACAAAGATCTGTGAACAGTGTCCATACAGTGTGTAAAGTCCCAGACCATGGTCGATCATAGGCATATTTCCGTAAATACCGTTCTCATCTGCAAATACCACTTTACCCGCATTAGATACTTTAATGTTCGCCATAGCATTGGAGGCAAGATCATATCCTACATGATACGACTCTGAGACAACATTGTCTTTATGCTCATAGTAGTAGTATCTGTGGTCACCAAAACTGGCTACTTTTTGTCCGTTTTTCAGAGGGTAGAACTTTTTCACTTTCCAGGAGTCCAGTATTTCATCCGACACATTTTTACTCAAAGAGTGGATCAGTTTCTCATTGTTCAGACGCATGGTTTCATTAATAGACTTCAATTTTTTCAGTTTGTCTGTGATCGTTGCATATTCAGGATCCGCAGATGCTAGGTCAGTGATCTTTCCATCGATGAAAGAGTCAGAAGCTTTGATCTTTGATGTTCTGTATCTCGGATTTTTATGATAGAACGGGATCTCTGTTGTACGCTTGTTCTTCGCCAGGTCCGTAGCAATGATTTTTGCTGAGAAAGTATCATCTGTAAAAGGCCATGCGATCAGCGCAGCATAATATCCCTCTTTTTTGTAAGGCTGTACTTTAAACCTGTTTCCATTGGCTTTGATATAAAGCTGATCCATGTTCTCATCTTCTGCCTGGAATATAACCAGTGCAGAACCACCCTGGTTGATCATACGTGAATTTGCCACTACATTGACATTGGGACGCTTGTAATCGACATAAAGATCGATCTTTTTACTTACTGAATTCCCCGCGAGCATATTCCACATACTTTTGTCATTGACCGTAACGGTCAATACCATATGTTTTGCTTTGTTGTTAAGTACTTTACTTTTTTTCGGATACTTCACCACAAGTTTCTCTTCTTTGGACTGTACATCAAAAGGTGCCTGATCAAGCATAATCTTGTTTTCTCCGTCACTGAGTTCCAACTGATAACTCTTCAGTCCCACATTGTCTTTAACAGTGATCTCCAAAGGATCTGTTCTGTTCCAGTAGAGTTTGGCCGGTGCTTCGATCTGAGGTTTCACTCTCTCAAATTCAGGTGCAGTATAGAGAAACCATACGCCTGCTGCAATAGCACCTACAAATATGGTACCAATGATCTTGCCTGCGATAGAACCGCCCTTTTGTCTATTTTTTGCCATTTAACAATCCTAATTTTTGTATATTTTTCGTCATTATATCTATAGTTTCATGTAAATCTCTTTTATCCAATGTCAGACCTGCAGCAACCTTATGGCCACCTCCCCCAAACAGTGCTGCCAATGCAGATACATCCGCACCTTTACTCCGCAGAGAGATGCGTATACCATTATCCAATTCCATTGCAAACAGTGCAATTTCAACGGTGACCAAAGATCTTGCGTAGTCAACAATGCCTTCCATATCTGGCATTGTGGCTCCCGTGGCAGCAATGTCATCCTCTGTCACAAACAGTGTTGCCACTCTGGCATCACAGGTCAGCTCAAGATTTCCCAGTGCTTTATGTAAAATACGCAGTGAAGAGAGTGAACGTCTTTGTGTAAAATGGAAAGCGATCTTTGCAGGATTGGCACCAAGTGCCACCAATGTTTTTGTCACGTCAAACACTTCTTTATTGACTGAAGAAGTTGTAAAATATCTGGTATCAGAAAGCAGTGCTGCATAAAAACAGTTTGCCGTACCTGCATCTATATCGTACAGAGTCCGAAAAAGTGCAAATGCCACTTGTGAAGCGGAAGCATACTCTGCAATGACCACATTGATACTGCCGTAATAGGCATTGCTGTTATGATGGTCTATGTTGATAATATCTCTGTTTTCAAGGTCGAAACCGAGACGGTCCAGACTCCCGCAGTCACAGGCGATGATCAAAGACGTTTCAAAATCCATTTTATGTTTGATCTTCTCAAAGCCGGGAAGAAAATCAAGATATTTGGGAAGCATATTGGAGGCATTGACGATCTCAACACGCTTGCTTTTGTCTCTGCTTAAAAGATTGTAAATACCCAAACCTGTGCCTATGGTATCTGCATCAGGGTTCAGATGAGTCAGTATCGTAATATTTTTTGCCTGAGCTATTTTTTCTTTGACTGCTTCAGAGTGCAGACGAGAGTCAGGCATTTATGATTCAACTTTCATGGAAAGGTCTATCCAGTTTGCCTGATGGATGATAGATCCCGAAGAGATGGCATCTACCCCTGTCTGGGCGATAGCTCCAATGGTTTCCAAAGTGACATTGCCAGAAGCTTCGAGTAAAATATGTGGGTAGTGTGCATCTCTGTAAGCTAGCACCTCTTTTGTCTCTTCCAAAGACATATTGTCACACATCACAATGTCTGCACCTGCTTTCATGGCTTTTTTGACCATGTCAAGCGTTTCGCACTCTATCTCCACTTTGGAAGTAAAGGGGATCTTCTGACGTACTTCCTGCATAAAAAGATCCAAATCATCTATGGTTTGCAAATGGGTATCTTTCAGCATCAAGCAGTCATCCAGTCCCATACGGTGGTTGATCCCGCCGCCACAACGTACTGCATACTTTTCAAAGGCACGCAGCAGGGGTCTGGTTTTTCTTGTGTCCAAGAGTTTGACACCTGTGCCTTTAATGGCTTCAACGTATTGCGCCGTCAGTGTAGCAATGGACGAGGCATGCAGAGCAATGTCCAAAATAGAGCGTTCCAGAGAGAGAATATCTTTTGAATCACCGGTGACAAAAAGAACTTTGTCACCCTCTTTAAAGGACTCTCCGTCTCTTACTTCCCAGATCAGGGCAAGATCATACATTTCTGCCAGAACATCAATGTATTCACAACCGGCAAACACACCGTCACTCTTTGCGATGATGAAAGCACGTATCTCTTTACTTTCTGAGATACGTGAAAAAAGATCTCCTCGCCCCACATCTTCAGCAATAAGTGCTTTTAAAAATGTCTCTTTTAACATTCATTTCCTTTTTTAGGGTCAGGCGTTGAATATACACTTTTAACTATCTTGCTTAACGCTGACCGAGATAAACCAATATACTTCGCAACCTCTGCTTGAGTATATCCATCTTCTATGGCATGAATTATAGCACTATTTCTTTTTATTTTGTCACCAATACCTTTAAAATGTAAGCTGAGTTCTTT
>DQSX01000165.1 GCA_015663065.1 Sulfurovum sp. | reverse complement strand
TTAAAGATCTTCTCATAAAGCAGGAGAAAGATACAATTTATTATGCTAAAAAAATGAGAGAGTATGCTTTAAGTTTTTTACCCAAAGAGGGAGAGCCAATTTCTTTGAATGCAGATGAGGTTTTGTACTGGGTTAGAAATGGAATGTTAAGAAGACCAAAAGTAGATGAAGGCAATAAGATTTTTTCACTCAGTCCAGGATTTCAAGAAGTGTGTTTAGACTTGAAAAAAGATTTTGTGGATGCACATTATGCTTTGGCAATAGTAAGTCATTCTGACTTCATTAAGATTAAAGAGCGAAGAGTGGATGTTGAAAAAAAAGTGCAGCAAAAAACAATATTAGCTCCAACCAATACTCTTGTGGAGGGCCGACTTGAATTGTTTAGTGACAATACAAGAAGAATGAAGCTTGGAGAGAAAGTAATAGTGTATGACTCTACAGGAAAAAGTTGGACAGAAAATCTCAAAGGAGAGAGGATAGAAGATGATGCTCCACAGTCAGATTTTAGAAGAAATAACACCTCATCAGGTTTAGGCAATCTTAGTGCTAATGATTTTGTAAAAAAAGAGAGTTACGAAATTCTTCAAGAGTCAGAGAAGGATGAGGTTGAGGTCAAGCTTCCACCTTTGCCCATCAACCAAAGCCTTGTTGACAAGATGAGTAATCCTAATGTATCAGATCAGGAGAAGCAGACAAAAGTTGCTTTGGAAATTCAGAAGGATAAGAATCAGGCAAACAAGAAGGAAGAGAAAAAGGAAGAGGTAGTAGCTACATATATTACGGAGCGAAATCTTCCAACAGTTGATAGTTTTTTTGAGCACCTGGAAGATCCTCATGCTAAGGCATTCTTAAAACAGAAAATATCTGAGAGGGATTTTCCTTTCGGTTTTATTCGTTATGAAGAGGAAGTATATATGTCTGTCAAATCTCTTTTGGAGATGACTTCAGATTACTTGTCTGATTCTGCATCAGAGGCGTTTGCTTCAGAGGTGAGTGGAGGAGGAAGAAGCATTACTGACTATAGCCTTGATAGGTTCTACTGTAAGCTTGAAGAATTAAAAATAATTCTATTCTCCGATCGTTTTCGCAGATCAGATTTTATCTCTTTCAAAAAGGATGGTAAGAAGTACTCTATAAGAGCTATCAAGATCGTCCCGTCATTTTGTGTTGGCTTGGATATCGAAGGCGGTGTAAGAATGGACATCAAGGCTAATGAAAGAAAGAAGCAAGATGTCTATATAGATTTTAATAAACAGATCATCAAGGGGGCTCAGACAACCATTGAGTTTAATGAGAGTGATATAAATAAAAATCCATCAGTTGAAAAAGAAGAGAAGAAGAAAGAGGTGCCTGTTGATCTTCCAAAACCAACATCAAAAAAAGCATCTAGTCAGCAGAAAGAAAAGCCAAATATAACACTTCTAGAAAAGAAGCCAAGTGTTGAGCTCCCAAAAAGTATAGAGAAAAAAACAGAGGAGCCACCCAAGGGAGAACTTTCTGAAGAAACTATTTCCAAAACGGAAATAGCTCAAGCAGAGATCAGAGCCGTTGATGTACCTAAGCCTAAGCCAAAAATACAGACCCATAATGAGGGTGCAGATAAGAGGCATCTGAAGCAAAAGATGAAAAAGGCAACTTTTTTGAAAAAATTCTGTACTGCTGACAGACTCTTTTCTGAGAAAGTATTTAACAAGACTCAAAAAGATTGTGAGCAATTTTATTATACATTCAGATTGAATCCAGAAGACAATAAAGAGGCATGGCTCTTCTTTTCTCAAGAGCAATTTAAAGATATTCTTTATCCGTTTCTGGAAAAAGAGAAAATAGAATTCAGTCCAACAAACAAGTTTCTGAATATTTTCCTGAGAGATGACTACAAAGGTGATCTTTCTAGACGCTATATTTATACTGTGCCGGATGGAAGTGTTATTGCAGGAAAACTGGTAAAAATAAATGTGCCTATAGATATGCTTGATGGTTTAAGACTGGATGTTGGATACAGAGGAGGATACAGAGAGGCAGAACTCAAAAAAGCTTTGGATATTGCGAAAGAGACAGGAGATACTTCTTTGTCTGGTGAGCTTCAAGCTCTGGCTGATGCAATTCATAGTGGATGCTTCATTGAGTGCGGAAAGGAGTAGTAAATGAGAAAAGGTGTATTGCTTGTTACAAGCAGAAATCAGGCAGATACTTGTAAAAGGGAACTGCAAAAATTACAAGATGGATGGATCGTAGTTAATACTGGGGGACAGATTACAGAGACCAGTTCTGATCCTGTTACAATTTTGCATGATGGTGAGGTGGAAGAGCATTGGCAGTTAAGAGAGGGAAAAGAGAAGCTTGTGACTTATTTGCAAAACCTCAGTAAGCAGTATTCACTGTTTGTCTTTGCAGCAGATGGTAGTATAGAGTCTGAGAAAATCGCATATGATCTTGACTACCTTGTACCAGGAAGCTCAATGAAAATTACAATATTAAAGAGTCTCAAGGGAGAAGATATTCTTGAGAGTATTGAAAATAGACGAGACATTGATCCATATCATGCAAGAGCTGCTGCTATAAGGCATATTATTGATAAGCTGATAGGTTATAGACTTGGAAATATTATGAAATGGCACCTTAGACAGTCTGGTTATATGATCCCCTCTAATCTCTCTATCGGTAGATTGATGTGTCCAGCTTTGAGGATTCTAAGCGAGAACCAGCGGAATATTGACGAGCATGAAACAGAAGAGTATGTGAGGCTTAAATGTTGGTACAGAAAAGGCAAAGAGCACTTTGAGGCCATTGACAAGACAAGGTTTTTTACTGAGTCCTTTGAGCACATGTCACAAATGAAGGAGCTTAAGAAAAAGTTTATCGAGAATCCACATGTAGTTCTTGGATACAATAATAATCAAAGAGAGGAGGCACCACCAGAGCCACTTCATCATGCTACACTTCAAGAAGCATGTAATAATTACTATAAATTTAAAAGCGAGGATACGATCCGTCTTGCTAGAGAGCTTTATGAAGCAGGTTATATTAGCAACTATAAAACCAATAGTAATCAGATCTCTGAAGAGGTTTATGAGAAGATACTTGTTTATCTTTATGCCACCGTTCCTGAAGATACCATTGTAGATATCAAGAGAAGATATAAAGTTAAAGATGGAGTGACAGAGGATGAATCTGCAATAGTCCCTACAACATTTAGCTCCGAGTTTTCCCCTGAGAATATCATGCATCTCTGGAAAGACAAAAGAGAAGCGCATCTCTCTAATGACCACAGAAAAGTGTACGCGATGATATGGTATCGCACATTGGCTACACAAATAGAAAATGCCTTTTTTGATTCAACAGAACTAATTTTAGAGGTCCTTGACCATCGTATCAAGCTTGTGGCAAACAAACCTTTGATCAGATACGACCTTGAGGGAGAACCTCAGGAGGTACTTGGATGGCTTGCACTTAACGAGCCACTGCTTAGAGGAAGTATTACCTTGGCAGATGAGGTCTGGTTGAGTAATGAGGTATCTATTCCCGAATATGAAGTGGGAGAGGTAGCTGATTGTATCGATGTCACATCTTTTACTTCAGGAACACAACCCCCTAAACGCTATGGAGAAGGACGCTTCATTAAGACACTTAAAAAGCTCAATATCGCACAGCCAAGCTCATTGCCGGTAGTGGTCAAAGAAATGGTAGAGAAAGGTTTTATAGAGCATACCGGAAGCGTATTGATAGTAAGAGCATTAGGAAGAAGGGTGAATGACTGGATGGAGAAGCATGTAGATTTTCTTTATGATACAGAACAGCTTATAAAGATCAGTGACACGCTGAAGATGATCGAAAGAGGAGAGCATCCTGAGCCTGAGGAGCTGATACGAAAGGTCTACACAGAGATACAGAGCATTGCAGATACTCTTGGGTATGATGAACTTCAAAAAAATGAACGTCCGAGTCAACTGCAGATCGAACAGGCAAGAAGTATTGCCAGGAAGAAAAGAATTGTACTCGGCGAAAATCTGTTTGAGAGCAGGGAGGCAATAGAGGTTTTTCTGAGAAATAATGGCGGAGATGTGCAGGATGGTGTGCAGATAGAAACCAAAGAGGTGTTAGGAAGATGTCCTCAGTGCCAAAAAGGTTCTGTGATCAGAAAAGAGAAATTTTACAGTTGTAGTAATTACAGTAAAGAGGGATGCAAGTTTGGTCTTAATATCGAATTCTCTCGGTCATTCTTTGAGAGATTTGGTTTCAGAGAGATTGGATTGGATTATCTTGATTCTATTGTATCTGGTATTCTTGCAAAAAAGTATGTTGAAGTGAAAAATATGAGAAGTAAAGAAGATGTGGAGTTTACTGGAAAGGTGGCACTCGTGCAAAAAAAAGGTTACTGGAACATTGGATTTTTGCCAAAAGTAGAGGAAGTTGATAAATAGTTTTGTCTTAATAGCAAAATATTAGTTAATTTTAAGCATATTTTTGTATTATTTTTTAGAATATTTAAGTAAAAATAATATTTTGTGACAACAAGGGGGGGGAGTGGACTTTTTTACAAGGGCAAAAATACTATCCCAAGTAGATAACCATATTGCCTCTAAGAGGTGTCTTGCGACACATCAGCAAGATAAAAATAAAGAATTGCCAAAAGAGAACCATGATGATCAATTTTTTCTTCTTGTTGATATGGGAATTGACAAAAAACTCATAGATAAAATATATAGCTATTTTATTCAGTTTGATTTCAAGTATCAATCATCTGTGGGACAGAAGGTAAGCTTTCTCGACAAAGCAGTTTTTGATACTTATGACAAATTGCGTACAGTCAATCTGTATGAACATACGCTCAGGGTCGTTTCTAATGCATTAAACGATAAAGAGGTTGACGTGACACAGCGTCCTTTGGTGGGACTTTTTGCACTTCTTCATGATACAGGTAAATCGGAAAAATTGTGTGATTATTTTGGGATAACGTACGGAAATGGACATGAGAGAGCATCTGCAGAGTTTATACAGATTATTTTGCACCAGACTCCCTATGAGAAGTTGGGAAAAATGTTTTCAGATGAGTTGATATTGATCTGTGATGTTAAAAGCAAAAAAAAGCCCTATGAGAAGTTGGGGTTTTACGGAGCTGCATTATATCGATCTGATGCATTGGCAAGAGTCCAAGAATTAGAAATGCTTGAAGAAAAGAAGGCGGGGTCAGCTTGAAGAAAGTAGTAAAAATTGAATTTAGTAATGAGCTATCAAAAGACCTCTTTTACTTGGCAGAAAAAGTAGAGCGTGCTATCATGTGTGCAAAAGTGGGAAAAGACCAGCGTAGGACAATGCATTTTGCAAAAAAAATGCAAGAGGTTTCTGTGCTGATAGAAGAAGTAAATACTAAAATCGATGAAGCGGTGATGGAGTAATAGATGCAAGATCATAGTGGAAATCCTTCATACAGAGAAACAATAACAAAGGCCTATCAAACAAGGGATGCATATAGACAAGATGACCCATATCAAAATCAGATGGCCTACGATAAGAACGAAGACGGTGGCTTTGGTGTTTGTGCTTTTTGGTTTTCAATGAAGGTTAAAATGCAGGAAATGATGTCTTCTGATATTGGTCTGCAAAAAGAGAAGCGTGTGGTCACAATGGACACGGACCCATTTAAGATAATGCTTGTAGTAAAAATGACAGCAAGATCATTTTCAAATATGTTTTTTATACCCTTGGTTGTGCTGTTAAGCTATATTTTATACATCAAGGCTGGAGAACTTTTTAAACTCACCATTATTACGATTGATACAATGTACATCTTGTGGGTATTGTGGTGTCCGGGGCACCAGACATACACTTCAGGAGCGTATGCGATACACAAGAACGGTATAGATCTCTATAAAAACTGGCGTGTACAGTTCAAATTTTATCAATGGGTGACAATCTTTAGTTTTTTACTTGGAACAATGGCGGTAGCGGGAGTTTCGTATTTTCATGAGGCATACAATTATGCACTTAATTATGCACAGATTGCACTTGACTATATTCACTACCCTGTTCAGCTTGGAAATGTTAATAGAGAAGCAATGCAAGATGCTGCAATCATGATCACTTCGGTAAACGGAACGGGAGTGTTGGCATACTTCTTGTTTGTATCTTATTTGACAGAAAAAGCCAAAGAGTTGAGAAAAGAGCACAAAAAGACGAATGTTATTGATCGTACAAGCTCTATCTTAGAGCAAAAAAGAAGTAAGTTAAGAGGCATATAGAGAATCGGGGGTCTGTCCTGCTGAACTAATGATGTTGGTTGAGCAGGGCAGAGTCCCTAAAAAAAAACTTAAAGGAGGTCTTTCTATGAAAGGACTACCCGTACTACTCGTACTAATGATGCTCGCAACTGTGTTTGCTAATGCTGCGTCAGCTGTTGTTCCTAAACCAATCGGTGATTTTTTTGATGTGATTGTTTCGATCGTTGTTGAAAAAGGAATATTGCTTGGTGGTATTATCATTCTTGTTGTTGCCGGAATCGTTTCATTTGTGAACAAATCTTGGGCACCTATGGCTTATGCAATTGTGGGTTTGATCATTATGGTACTTGCACTACCATTCGTGACAAGTATGATTGGTTGGAGTGCTAACACAACTCTCTAATCTACACAAGACAGCTCCTTCCTGTACTAGGAAGGGTTTGTCTAAAATACAATTCTTTTTTTAAAGGTTTTCATTATGAGAAATACACCTGACTTTCCAAGATACCTTAAGGGACCAAAACTTTTTATTGATATTG
>DQSX01000228.1 GCA_015663065.1 Sulfurovum sp. | reverse complement strand
TTCAAAGACTATTATGAACAGATCGCTGTGGTGGAAGCGTTGATGAGAATACTCTTTTGCGGAGGAAGCACTGAAAAACTCATGGCTGCATTCATTGATGTAGCGATGCAGTCAGGACTGAATCTTGATACACTTTATACCCTCTATGTGGGGAAAAATATACTCAATCAGTTTAGACAGGACCACGGCTATAAAGAAGGAACATACATCAAGATATGGAATGGCAAAGAAGACAATGTTACCATGCAAAGTATTTTGGAAGAGAATGAAAATATAACGCCTGATGCTCTCTATAAAGCATTGGAAGAAGCTTACCCAAAAGGGTAAGTTTTACTTCTGCTAATCAACAAACCGGCTAAGATCCTGCTCTATCACATTATTACCGGAGATACTGACTCTTGTAGCGATCCTTATGCTTTTAGGGGTCTCATATCCGCACTCTGTACCACACTCAACCGTTCCTATAAGATAATAGCTTCCGCTTGGAACACCGTAAAATGCAAATACACCTTTTTGGTCTGATGCAGTGAACTTTAAGTAGTTAAAGAGACGCTGATCTGCCTTTTCCATCTTCTTTCCGCCTATATAACTCTCTGTATACCACTGGTTTGAGTATGAGGTTACCGGATTCAAATAGAGTCTTGTACCTTTTCCAAGTACTTTTTCACCATAGGCATTTTTCACATAGATCAAGCCTTTAATGGTTCCTTTTCCTGTACCTGAATAACGATTGTACTCTGCAACCGGGAAAGGTATACGTTTCATTTTTTTCTCCGTAAACTCTTCCGTCATACCCAGCTCTGACTCTGTAATATTGCCATCAAGGTCAGAGATGTCTATATTTTCACCCTCTTCCAGATTTGTCTGTTCTGCCCATGGGTTCAAGTTGGAAGTAGAAGGTGCTGTTCTGCTTTGCGACAAGCTGTACTCATTGGGTACACAGCCGGAAAGCATAAAAAGAAGTGCTGCGAAAAGCATAAAGGTACTAAGCGTCTTTTTCATAAATTATTTCCTTGTTTTTTTAAGTAAAATACATTATACACTATTAACATTTACGGTTACGTTTATCTAAAAATTTTTGTAAATATCCTTTGGCATCTTCATCACCGGAAAATGCTGCTTTCTGGTACCAGAATGCTGCAGACTGGCAATTTTTCTTTACCTGTTTTCCTTTATGGTAACGTTTGGCAAGGTCTTGCTGTGCTTCTACATCACCTTGTTTGGCAAAATGATGCAGATTTTTGATCTTTCTTTTTTCACCATGATAGAACTTCTTCGTATCCAAAGAGAACCAAAGTATAAATACAATGAGAAATACAATAATATAGAGTTCTATATTTTCAACCTGCATAAGTTTTTCTGCATACTCTTTAACCGTGTTCCATAGTGTTTCAAAATTCATAAACTATTTCCCCAAACAGAATTCACCGAACATCTTGTCGAGAATTTCTTCAGAATCATACGGTTTAGAGATAGAAGATATGGCTTTGACAGCCTCTTGAAGATGGTATGAGAAAAACTCCAGTTCCCCACCCAGAAGAGGGGCTTTGGCTTCCAATATAGATGTTTTTGCCAAAGTCACCGCTTCGATCTGTCTCGCAGAGATAAGCATCAGTTCTTCTCCCTCACCAATAGCGTTTAAGAGTGTTTCAATCTTCTGTGTTAAACGTACAAAACCTTTTTTGGCAGAGACTTCAACAGGATCAAATTTTACAAATATCTCTCTGTCAAGTTTAGCTTCAAGGTCTGTTTTATTAATAGCTACAATAACCTGTTTCTCTTCAAGTTTATGCACCATAGAGAGGATCTTTTCATCTTCTTTGTCAAAATCCCTTGAACCATCAAACAGTGCAATGATAATGTCAGCATCTTCAAACGAAGAGATCGATCTTTCTATACCTATCTTCTCGATCGTATCTTCTGACTCTCGTATGCCTGCAGTATCTACCAGTCTGATGATATGTGAGCCTATACGTACCTGCTCTTCAATGGTATCTCTTGTGGTGCCGGCAATATCAGAAACAATAGCCCTCTCATAAGAAAGCAATGCATTCAGCAGGGAAGACTTTCCTACATTCGGTTTACCTATAATGGCTACTTTAAAACCTTCGATCAACCCGCGTCGTCTGTGACTGGCATCTACTATCTCTTCTATCTTGGCTGTCAGTCCGTCAAGCTGTGTTACAATACTCTGCATAATATCATCAGGGATATCCTCTTCGGCATAGTCGATCATCACTTCAGAATAAGCCAACGAACGTAAAAGTGCATCCCTGCTCTCATCTACGAAGACTCTCAACTCACCTTTCATCTGTTTGGCAAGTATCTTCGCTGCATCTACAGATTTTGCTTCGATCAGCTTCGAAATGGCTTCTGCTTCGCTAAGGTCAATCTTTCCGTTAAGAAATGCTCTTTTTGAGAATTCACCCGGTTCTGCCAATCGCACACCATAAGAGGTGATAGTATCGAGTATCTCCTGCGCAACGATCATACCACCGTGACACTGGAACTCAACGATCTCTTCACCTGTAAAAGAGTTGGGTGCAGAAAAGTAGATCATGATCGCCTGGTCTATTAATTCCTCTTTTGCGCTGTAAAGTGATGTTAAATGTGCGTAACGGGGTTTGATGATTTCCAGATGTGAAAGTTTTTTTGCTATCTCAAGAGAGGCCTCTCCGGAGACCCTGATAATAGAGATAGAAGAGACACCATGTGCTGTAGCAATGGCTGCTATGGAGTTATGGTAGTTAGGCATGACTCTTGTTGTTAAATTCATTAACAACAACAAACTTGTTGCCTCCTCTGCCTGTTTTTACAGCAACATATTTATTTGGGAAGGCTTCACGCAACTGTTCCAGTGCGATCTGTACTAAAATGCCGTCAAGAGAACGTGTTTTGCCTTTACCGTTCTTCTGCACATTTTCGATGACAGGTTTAATGTAGTTTCTGATCATCTCCTGTTGGGAAGTCAAAAATTCTGCAATTTCAAGTTTGATGAACAACTCATACTTGGTGTGCAGCCAGTTAAAAAGCATATAAGAGAGTGCATTGTACCGGTAGCCCTCTTTACCTATGAGCAGTGCCGCATCTTCTCCGTCAATGAAGATCAATGCCGTGTTGTCCCTGACATCTACTTCTACAATATCTATATCGAAACAGGAGTGTGTAAGAAGCTCTTTTAACTGATTTTCTATGAGCAGGGCAAGTTCATCGTAGATAATACTCTCTTCATCAAAATCTTCCAAAAGGTCTTCTTCTTTGTCTGCTGCAAAAAAATTATCGACTACCACACCGTTTTCAGGCACAGTGACTGTCATTTCTTCTTTAACAACTCTCTTTTGAGTCAGCTCTTTTTGAAGCACTTCTACGCTATCTTCTGCCACAACTTCTTTCACTACTGAGAGTATTTCCGTAGCAACACTCTCTTCATCGCTGACAAAAGGCGTCTCTTTGCTGGCATTTTCTTCTGTTTTGGCAAGTACATTTTTACACGTTGCTACAATAATGGCCTTTTTCTTTAAAAAACCAAAAAGCCCTTTGGACGGATGCTGTATCACTTCATATTCAATATCTGTGATGGAAGAAGCTAATTGTGTCGCAGCCTTTTGATACGCTTCTTCAAGTGTATCTGCTTCAACCTTTTTCATTAGCTCTCCTTTCCCTTATGGTGTGCAGCAACTGCTGCAGCTTTATGTTTTTTATACGCAGCGTTTATCACATACTGCTGCCCGATAGTAAAGATGTTGTTCACTACCCAGTATAGCACCAATCCTGAAGGAAAAGGCATAATGATGAACATACCGGCCATAATGACAGGGAACCACTGGAAGATCTTCTCTTGAAGCGGGTCTGTAAAGTTGTTTGGCGTGATCTTTTGCTGGAACCACATAGAGACACCCATCAAGACAGGCAGGATGTAGTAGGGGTCTGCAATAGCCAAATTTTCTATCCAGCCGTGGATCCATACTGCACCCTGAAGTTCATCTGCATTTAAAAGTACACGATAGAGTGCAAAAAATACAGGGATCTGTAACAACATAGGCAGACAACCACCCATCGGGTTAGCACCGTTCTTTTTGTACATCTCCATCATCTGTGCATTCATTTTTGCAGGATCACCTTTGTACTTCTCTTTAATATCTTTCATTTTTGGAGCAAGGTCTTTGAGTTTCTGCATAGACATCATTCCCTTGTATGAGAGCGGAAACAAAATCAATTTCACAAGCAGTGTAAAGAGGATGATCGCCCATCCCCAGTTTCCTACATGGTCATTGATCCATAAAAGTACTTTGAAAAAAGGTCTGGAAAGAAAAGTAAAAAATCCGAACTCTATTGTATCTGTCAATTCAGGGTTTATCTTTTCAAGTATATCATACTGCTTGGGACCAATATATCCACCCATATGAAGATCTTGATTCCCCTCAACAAAAATAAGAGGATTATCCCCTTCCTGCTTCAAGATAGAAACATTCAAACCTTTTTCAAAATTATAGAACATAGAAGCGGCATATCTGTCAAAAGCCGAAGTGAATTTTGCATTTTTCACCACTTCATCACCTTTGGCATCCCCATCTTCAACGGTAAGTACTACATCATCAGCACCTTTTACCAAGGCCCCTCTTACCAGCATATACATAGAGGTATCTGCCATAGGTCTATGTCCCGGAGTAACAAAGTATGGCACAGGAGAGGATGTGCTTATATCAATATCATAAGCTCCCGTAGCTTTGATGGTGATTTTTTTAGTCACCGTCACAGAAGAGAGTTTTTGTGTCAACGTGATCGTCTCTTCTCCAGAAGATCCAAGATCGATGTTTGATTTACCGCTGTTTACATAAGGTACTTTAAATGCTTCTTCATTCAAAGTAGTATCGGAAAATCTGATCTCCAAAGGTTTTACTTTGTCTGCAGCAATGATATGCAGGTTTTTTCCCTGTTCATTTTTGTATTTCTCCTGTAAAAGCTCATACTCTGAGATACGGCCAAATTGATCGATATTCATATTGAAAACATTCGATGTTATTGTTGCCAGAACTTTTGCATTTGAAGTAGTAACAGGTGCACTGTTTTTTTGTGCTGTTGCGACTGTTACAGATGCTTGCGCGGATGCATTTGGTGTTTCAGGTGATGCAACTGCAGGTGTTTTTGCATGTGTATTTTGTTCTGCAGGTTGCTGTGGTGCAGGCGGAAATAAATAGCTGTACCCTACAAATACAAAAAATGAGAGTACCAGTGCGAGAATGAGACGTTTATTGAGATCTTGTTGTTCCAAAAGAATACCTTTAGTGATTTATCGATGATAGTATAGTGTTATATCTGTTAAAATCTGTTAAATAAGTCATGACAGATCCATTTTGGCAGAGCACTTTTTAAGTGCATGAAGATAACTTTTACGGACTTCCATAAAGCTTTTGTCCAAAAGTGCAGGTTTTGCGACCAAAACATAAGATCCTTTAGACAAAAGATCAATATTTTCTATGAAATGTGCTCTTAGTAAACGCTTTGCTCTGTTTCGATGCACTGCGTTTCCTACTTTTTTAGAGGCAACAAAGCCTACGCTATACGTATCTGTTTTCTTATAAAATAATACAAAATAGGGAGTGTGCCACGTTTTTGAGGAGTGATTGTACACTCCTGAGAACTCTTTACTGCTTTTTATGCGTGTAAAATGTTTTATCTGACCGATAGGAGTAACCTGTCTTATACAGCTATTCTTTTTCTGCCTTTAGCTCTTCTTGCATTGATCACTTTTCTTCCATTTTTAGTTTTCATTCTTGTTCTAAATCCGTGTGTTCTTTTTCTTGGTGTGTTATGGGGTTGAAATGTTCTTTTCATTCTGACTCATCCTTAATAGATTTTACCTAACATTACTGTTGGCATATTTGGACGCGATTTTATCGAAAAATGGCTTAAACTATACTAAGTACGGTCAGGTAAACCTCTAATATACCGATTTAAAGACGATCTCCCCGGATTTCCCAGCTTTTCTTGCTTGTACAAATCCATCAAGCACTCTGAATATAATATCTTTAGGAGTGTACTTGCTTGTTCTGACTTCAATTTCAGAACAGTAGATGTCTTTTCCCTCATCCAAACGAATATGTCTAATGATCCTCTCAGCAAAGCGGTATCCGCCGTCTACTTTTGTCTCTTGACAGATCATAGCATACACATTCTCTTCTTCATTGACAGTGTATACAATATCGGTATTTCGTTTTTCATTTTCCAAAAGCTTTTTCAAAGCAACATCTTCAGCGGTAATCAACATGAGAACAAAACTGTTTTCAGAACTGTGATCCAT
>DQSX01000226.1 GCA_015663065.1 Sulfurovum sp. | reverse complement strand
TACAAGGTGAGATCGCAATGATGAGAATAGAGAAATAAGGAGTTAAGATGGCAAAAGACCACTATTTTGATATTACAGCGAAGCTCGATATGATGGAGATGAAGAATGCATTGGTAATGGCTGAGAAAGAAGTTGCCAATCGTTTTGACTTTAAAGGTTTGACAGCAGAATTTAACTTGAATGAAGCAGGTAAAACGCTCTCTTTGTCTTCGTCTACGGATACGAAGATCGATGCTTTGAAAGACATTCTGATCTCAAAACTGATCAAAAGAGGTATTGCCGGTAAATCTCTTGAAGAGGTGAAGAGTGAAGGTATTTCCGGCGGGAACACGAAAGTGATCTACCGTATTGTCGATACCATTGACAAAGATGAGGCCAAACAGATCGTGAAAGCCATTAAAGCGATGAAGCTGAAGGTTACACCTTCTATTCAGGGAGATGAGGTGCGTGTTTCAGGAAAGAAGATTGATGATCTTCAGGCTGTGATGGCTGAAGTGAAAACTTTGGATCTGAAAGCGCCGTTGGTTTTTGGCAACTTCAAATAAACGCTTCTGGTCCAAAAGAAGAAAAGTGTGAGCGACTCTAGCTTATTTGCCTGTCAAAACTGCTCACTTGCCTCTATTTTGTTGGTGATTATACATAGAGGTGTAGCATGTGCTAACCGCAATGTCCGCCGCCACAGCATCCGCCTGAACTTGCTGTACCCTCTTGTGGTCTTGCTGACATGGCAATGTTGAAGTTGTCTCCGTTTTCGCTCAGTGCAAATTCGTGTTTTTGACAGAACTCTTCATTCATGGTCTGTACCATGGCCTGTGCCTCTATAAGTGCAGCGTCTTTTGATGTGAAACTCTGGTTATTCTCATACATGCTTCTTTTGAAACATCCGCACTCTTTATCTACATTTATTGTAAACATTTTAAATCCTTTAGGTATAATTTCTTACGATAGTAACGTTAAAAGCTTAAAAAAACTTTATTTTAAGGCTAAATAGGATAAATTTACTCTTATTTAGTAATCTAAGGGTAAAAATGACAAAAAAGTATGATGGTGCCAACAAGGAACAGACAAAAGAGATAGAGAGTGTATGTACCTACTGTGGTGTAGGGTGTGACATTACCGGAGTAGTTGAGAATAATAAGATTGTAAAAATATTTGCTCAAAAAGACGGGGTGGTCTCTGAGGGAAATCTCTGCATTAAAGGGAAGTACGGCTATGACTTTGTAGACCACAAAGAGCGTATTCGCGAGCCTCGTATACGCAAGACTTTTTTAGATAAAAACCCACAACTTCTGGAAGCATTTTCAGAAAAGCTCAGCTGTTATGATGATGAGTTCATGACCTGTGATGTAGATACAGCCACAAGTATCGCTGCAATGAAACTCGGTGAGATCAAGAGTAAATACGGTGGAGACAGTTTCTGTGCCATTGGCGGGGCGAGAACCTCCTGTGAGTCTGCCTACTCTTTTCAAAAGTTCTGTAGGCAAACGATGGAATCTCCCCATGTAGACAACTGTGCAAGGGTTTGTCACTCCCCAAGCCTAAAAGGAATGAAAACCACCATAGGCGAGGGTGCTGCAACCAATCCTTACAATGACATTTATGAAACTGAATTTATGGTGGTCATAGGCTCCAACACGATGGAAGCGCATCCTATCATTGCCAATCGTATGGTCTCCGTAGCAAAACAGCAAAATAATCTGGCAGTCATCGATGTGCGTGAGACAAAGCTGGCAAAACTTGCCAAATATAACTGTATCATCCCGTTTGAAGCAAACTTGCTCATTCTCAATATGATGGCTTATGTCATTATGGATGAAGAGTTGTATGATGAGAGTTTCATAGCAAACCGTACCAAAGATTTTGAAGCATACAAAGAAGGCATACTGAATGACCCTTATGCCAACCCCGCATTTTTAAAAGAGATAGAAGGCTATGAGTATCTTGCAAAGATGATACCTAACATTGCAAGAGAGTATGCGGTGAAAAAATCGATGCTCTTCTGGGGCTTGGGAATTACGGAACACTTAGACGGCTCTTACGCAGTTATGGCAATGACCAACCTGGCATTGATGACAGGAAATGTAGGCAAAACAGGTGCAGGGCTTATGCCTCTGCGTGGACAGAACAATGTGCAGGGAGCCTGTGACATGGGTTGCCTGCCTTACTTCCTGCCTGACTACCAGGATACACCGTCAGGACTCATGACACCGCAACTGATGGATGCAATGAATGAAGGGCGCATCAAAGCACTGCTGAACATGGGTGAAGATATTACCCATATACACCCGAACATCAACAAGATCGACAAAGCCATGGATAACTTAGAGTTCTGCATGGTGCAAGAGTTGTTCATGACGGATGTAACGAAAAAAGCAGACATTATCATCGGTGTAAAATCAGTGTATGAAAAGACAGGGGTTTATGTCAATGCAATGAGAAGACTGCACCTCTCTCAACCGCTTGTAGAGTCTGACCTCCCCGATGACTGGGAAGTACTTACACAAATGGCACAAAAACTCGGTGATGCTGAGAATTTCCATTTTAAAACAAGTGAAGATGTATGGAATGAAGTAAGGGTTGAAGCGCCAAGACGTTTTTCGGGAGCTGCCTACTACAGACTGGAGCGTCACCGTAAGCGTGGCATGCAGTGGCCTATCTATCATGAAGATACACCTATTTTACATCTTCTTGATTTCCGTACAGATGACGGGCTTGGAAAGTTTGTCTATAAACAGTATGATCTGCGCGGTCAAATAGAAGAGATTGTCCAGAAGCGTTTTTATGATGAGAGTCTCAATGGGTTCTACCTTACAACAGGTCGTGCTCTACCACACTACAACAATGCGGCACAGACAAGTAAAACAGAGTTACTTTACAAAAAACACAGTGAAGATGTACTCTTGGCTTCCATTGAAGATGAGGGTAAGTTTGGAGACAAAGTGATACTCAAAAGTGAGTATGGAGAGAGTGAAGCCCTAAGCGTCAAATACACGGATAAAGTAAAGCCTAAAACACTTTTTTCTACTTTCCACCACGCAAAGAGCCGTATTAACGCTGTCTTTGGAGATGAAGCGGATGAACTGATACTGACGGCAAGATTTAAGTCAGTGAAAGTGGATATTCTCCCTGTAGGTGATGAGATCGCCTGCGGGTAAGAATAAACATATAAAAACTTGAGGTCACAACTTGTGACATCAAGTTTGGAACATGGGGCTAACATTAAAAAGCATAATACGTATTAAAAGCTTGAAAGGTAAAATAATGCGTGAACTCCCAAAAATTTATGGTGATCAGAGTGAAGATCTGGCTACATTGTTTTTAGAGCAGGAAAAGTTTGTCATTATTGAGCGTAATTATTATGCCAGAAAATTAGGGGAGATTGACATCATTGCGATGCAAGGTGAGGTGCTTCACTTCATAGAGGTGAAGTCCGGAAAAGCAGATTTTGACCCTGTCTATAATGTCACGCCTGCAAAGCTTCGCAAAGTGATCAACTCTGCACAGTACTATATGAAAAGTAAAAACCTTGATCTCTCTTTTTCTATGGATGCACTGATTATTCGTGGAGATGAGGTTGAGTTTATTGAAAATGTTACGCTATAATACCTACTAATCTTTCTCAAAAGGCATAGGTATGATACTTACAGATACACAGCTGCAACAGTTTAAGGAGCAAGGGTTTTTACTTTTGCCCGGTTTTGCAAATGCCGCACTCTGTGATACTATTTATGACATAGCCGCAGCACACCTCAAACACAAAGTTCCTCCTATAGAGACAGAGTTTGAATATGCAGGTAAAAGTAAAGAAGAGAGAGAATGTATTTCAGATGCCCACTCTGAAACAGTAGAAAAACGTATCACGGTCAGAAGACTCAGGCAGGTCTACCATCGTGATATTGTTTTTAAGCAGTGGATGGAAAATGAAGCGATGCGTCCTGTGCTGCAGCAGGTACTTGGTGATACACCTGCGCTTACCATCGCACACCATAACTCTATCATGACCAAAATGCCTCAGAGTTCCACTGCAACATCCTGGCATCAGGATTTCCGCTACTGGAATTTTGAAGATGACAATTTGGTTTCTGTGTGGTTGGCACTGGAGAGTGAAAATGATAAGAATGGTGTGCTTGAATTTATACCCGGAAGCCATAAAATGTCATTTACCTTTTCACAATTTGATGAAAAAGAGTATTTTTCACAGACAAATCCTGAAAATAAAAAGCTCATTTCTACAAAAGTCTCTTATGATCTCAAGAAAGGAGATGTGGTACTTTTTCATTGCAAACTGTTACACAGAGCAAATAAAAACAGTACAGATAAAGCAAAAATATCATTTGTCTATACTGTGAAAGGTGCTGCTACAAAGGTTGTAGAGGGGACACGCTCTTCAGAGTATCCTGAAATAGTATTGGAATCTATGGAGTAAGCATTGTGACTGGACGTACTAAATAAGAGTTTTTTACTCCTAGATGTTACTTTATGGTTGAGAAAATAAAAAATATAAGCTATAACAATGTTTCATTAATGAAATTAGTGTATACTTTTTAAATAAAAAATTTAAAGGATTAAAATATGGCAAAATATGTAGAATTAACAGCAGCAAACTTTGAAGCAACAGTAGCAGAAGGCGTAACAATGGTAGACTTCTGGGCTCCATGGTGTGGACCTTGTAGAATGATCGCTCCGGTAGTTGAAGAGCTTGCAGAAGACTTTGATGGAAAAGCGACAATCGCTAAATGTAATACAGACGAAGAGCAAGACTTGGCTGTTAAATATGGTATTAGATCAATCCCTGCCATCCTTTTCTTTAAAGACGGTGAAGTGGTAGACCAGATGGTTGGTGCAGCTTCTAAAGATGCATTTGCTGAAAAAATCAACGCACAACTGTAAAAACGAACGTCATTCCGGGCTTGGTCCGGAATCCCCTAAAGCTTCAAAACAATTTTGAAACCCAACAGAGGTCCTGAAACAAGTTCAGGATGACGCGGGACTTTAAAAAAAACTCTCTTAAAAATTATTAACCAAGTATTTAAAGTGTATAATTCACTTATGATATGTTTAAAGTATTTGATTAAAAATTTTAATTATTTCAAGGATTCAAAATGTTAGATTGTGCAATTATCGGTGGTGGGCCAGCGGGCTTAACAGCAGGACTTTATGCAACACGTGGAGGACTTCAGAATGTGACAATGTTTGAAATGGGTATGCCCGGTGGACAGATCACACAGAGTTCTGAAATAGAGAACTACCCTGGATTTTTTGAACACGATAAAACAGGTATGGATTTTATGGATACCTGGCAAAAACAGTGTTTTAATTTTGGTCTTAAACATGAGATGAAAAAAGTAGAAAACATAGCCAAAACAGGAGATCACTTCACTGTAACACTTGAAGGTGGAGAGTCTGTTGAAGCGATGACCGTTATTGTCTGTACAGGTTCTACGCCTAAAAGGGCTGGCTTCAAAGGTGAAGATGAATTTTTTGGAAAAGGTGTAAGTACCTGTGCCACATGTGACGGGTTCTTCTATAAGAACAAACCGGTTACCGTACTTGGTGGCGGGGACACAGCACTTGAAGAGGCATATTATCTTTCAAATATTGCTTCTGATGTCTATGTGGTGCACAGAAGAGAAGAGTTCAGAGCGGCACCTCCGACATTGGACAGAGTGAAAAGGAAAGAGAATATTCACCTTGTGACCAATTCTGTTATAGAAGAGGCTGTGGGTGATGCTATGGGTCTTACGGGTGTAGATATTAAAAATAATGACGGTACGATCACTCATATGGATAATCCGGGGCTTTTTGTATTTGTGGGACATGATGTAAATAATTCAGTGTTAAAAGATGAAAACGGTGAATTTATCTGTAAAATGAATGACTGGGGGCAGGTGATCGTAGATCTTAGCATGAAGACATCTGTTCCGGGACTTTTCGCCGCAGGTGATATGCGTATTGAAGCACCAAAACAGGTTGTATCTGCAGCAGGAGATGGTTCTATAGCTGCACTGCAGGTTATCTCATATATTCAAGAACAACAGTAAAAGGCAGGTTTAAAATGATAAAAGTTGGTATTGTAGGCAGTACGGGTAGAATGGGTGAGCATCTTATTAAAAATGTGATGGAAAATGAAACATTGACCTTGTCGGCACTTCACGTCTTTGATGAGTTGACTGTATCGGTACCTGATGAGGTATTGATCACGAACTCTATGAAAGCACTGCTTGAAGTTTGTGATGTGATCATAGACTTCTCTGCACCTGTGGCGACACAGGAACTTTGTGAAGAAGCGCTAAAAAATCCTACAGCACTTGTCATTGCGACAACCGGTTTTACGGCCCATCAGCAAAATCTTTTAACTGAAGCGTCTAAAGAGATGCCGGTACTGTATGCTTCCAATATGTCAGCAGGGATCGCTTTGCTTAAGCAATTGGTGGAGCAGGTAGCTGCTACGTTGAGTGATTTTGACATAGAGATCGTAGAGCAGCATCACAGACATAAAGTAGATGCGCCTTCGGGAACAGCTTTGACTTTAGGTGAATTTGCAGCCAAAGGCCGCGGACTTGACCTGGATGCGGTACGTGTTTCAGGAAGAGACGGTCAGATCGGTGCAAGAAGCAAAGATGAGATCGCAGTCATGGCATTGCGCGGTGGTGACATCGTCGGTCGTCATACCGTTGGTTTTTATAATGATGGCGAATTCCTGGAACTTAACCATACGGCAACCAGCAGAGAGACATTTTCAAAAGGTGCCATCCGTGCAGCAGCATGGCTCGTAGATCAAGAGTCTGGTCTCTACTCGATCAACGACTGTCTAGGAATATAATATGTGTGCAATTGTAGGTGTTTTCGGTGCCAAAAAAGCTTCAACCGTAGCGTATTATTCGCTATTTTCCATGCAGCATCGCGGGCAGGAAGCCACAGGTATTTCTGTTGCCAACGGTGAGCGTATCTCTATTTACAAAAAAAAGGGTATGGTGGCAGATGTTTTTTCACAAGTCACGCTTGACAAAATGCAAGGTGCTTGTGCCGTAGGTCATAACCGTTACTCTACAGCAGGTTCTGAGTCAGCAGGTGATTCCCAACCGGTGTTTGCAAAGTATAAACTGGGTGAAATTTCTGTAGTACACAACGGAAACCTTGTGAATAAACATGAAGTAAGAGATGAGCTCATAGACAGAGGTGCCATTTTCCAAACCGATATGGATACGGAAAACATCATTCACCTTATTGCAAAATCACAGAAAGACTCTCTGGTAGACCGCATTAAAGATATGTTGACTAAAATTGAAGGTGCTTACTGTCTGGCAATTCAGAGTCGTTCTAAAATGTTTGTGATCCGTGACCGTTTTGGTATACGTCCGCTCAGTCTTGGAAAACTTAAAGACGGAGGCTACATTGTCTCCTCCGAAACCTGTGCTTTTGACCTGGTCGGGGCTGAATTTATTCGTGATGTGAAGCCTGGTGAAATGCTTACTTTTGAAGAGGGGAAAGAACCAAAGTCTGAACAGATCTTTGAAGAAGATTACCACCCTTGTGCCTTTGAATATATCTATTTTGCAAGACCGGATTCTATCATTGATGGTAAAAATATTTATGAAATGCGTTTGGAAATGGGAAAAAAGTTGGCAGAAGAGACACCTGTAGAGATAGACCTTGTATTGCCTGTTCCTGATTCTGGTGTCGCTGCAGCCAAAGGCTATGCAGATGGTCTTGGCGTGCCGTTTGAAATGGGGATCGTACGTAATCACTACGTAGGACGTACTTTTATTGAACCGACACAGGAGATACGTGACTTGAAAGTAAAACTCAAACTCTCTCCTATCAAGCATTTGATCGCAGGCAAAAGAGTGGCCATCATAGATGATTCACTGGTACGTGGTACTACCTCAAAGCAGATTGTTCGTATGCTTAAAGAGGCAGGAGCAAAAGAGGTGCATATGCGTATTGCCGCACCGGAGATAAAATACCCTTGCCGCTATGGCATCGATACGCCAACCAAGCAAGAGCTCATTTCAACAAAATATACACCTGAAGAGATAGCAGACAATATGGGTGCGGATTCTCTTGGATTTTTGTCTATCGAAGGACTGAAAGAATCACTTGGCTCTGACAGAAAATATTCACTGGTCTCATTTGATGGAAACTATTTTGCCGGTGGAAATGAAGATACTCTAGGCTGTGCAGGCGGCTGTTAAGCCTTCTAGTTCCCATGCTGTGCGTGATTAATGTTTAATTGCTTTCGCGTAGGGTGTTGTGTCCCCACAACACCAATAATTATTTTGTACGACTCTCTTTTTCGCTAATCCCGGACATTCCAAAACGTCTTGCCAACTCTTGTTTGACCCTATCCGGAGATATCTCTCTGTGACCTAGGCCAACTAAGGTATGGTAGAGAAGGTCAGCCGATTCATAAATGACCTGTTCGTCAGACTCTTCGTTGATGGCGACACAGACCTCCTCTGCTTCTTCACGTATCTTGCTTAACATCAATGCTTTATCATCAAGCAGTTTTTTGGTCCATGATTTTTGTTCTGCTGAAGCATTTTTACGTTCTAAAATAGTATGGTACAGTGTATCTACCACACCGTAAATAGCATCGGTGTCTACCTCTTTGTCTAAAATGATCTTATCTTGAAGAACAGAGGTAAAGAAACAGCTTTTTCTTCCTGTATGGCAAGCCACACCGTTTTGTTTGATCTTTAAGATGACCGTATCTGCATCACAATCCAAGAGTATATCTTTGATCTCCTGGGTATGGTTGGAACTCTCTCCTTTTTTCCAGATACGCTGTTTGCTTCTGCTGAAGTAGTGTGCAAAACCGGTACTGAGTGTAAGGTTGTATGCCTCTTCATTCATGTACGCAAGCATAAGGACTTGAGAGGTTTCGGCATCTTGCGCAATGGCGGGGATGAGGGGGGTTTTGTTCCAGTCGATGTTCATGATAATTTCTCCGAAATTATCAGTGTTCAGCGTTCAGCATTGAGCGTTCAGAAAAAAGTAGCGTTTCAGAGAAACGCATACTCTCACTATTCACTATTCACTATTCACTATTCACTGATCAGTTATTGTTGTGTGCTAAGTACTTTCTCTTTACCTTGTGTATTGACCCAAATGTTGGGTACAGCACCACCAGGTGTAAGGAAGATTTTTGCATCTTTGTTGACTTTGAGGGCTTCATTGAATTTCCTTTGTGTTTTAATTTGCTCAAGTTGTAAAAGTTCTTGTGTCAATGAGCTCGAGATGAGCGTATTGGCTTTTGCCTGCTCTTCCGCTTCAATACGGATCTTGTCTGCTTCACCTTGCGCTTCAATACGGTTTCTTTCCGCTTCACCACGTGCAACTTCAGCTGCTCTTTGTGCCTGCTGTTTCGCTTTCTCTTTCTCTTGCTCTGCGATGGTTACATCCTGCTTCGCGATCTGTACTCTCTCTATCTGATCTTTGATCTTTGTAGGAAGGTTAATGGTTCTAAGCTCAACAGAAGTCAATACAACAGGTTGGTTTGGAAGTTCATCTACACTCTGTTTTACTTTTGTCTCTATGGCTGAAGCGATCTGGTTACGCATTTCAGGGAGTTGCTCTGCTGTGTATTGTCCAACCACATCACGTACCACTTCTCTTACTTTAGAGTTGATGATCTTCTCTTCCCAGCTTGAGCCCCATTTTTCTATGGTTGCCGGTGCTGACTCTGCTTTAAGTCGGTACTGTACTGCAATGTCGATCTTTACGGTCAAACCTCTTCTGTCAAGTACAGAGATAGCAGGGTTTCTACGAAGTCCACCCTCAAATCCTCTATAAGAGTCACCCAGCGCGCCTGTATTTACATCAGAGTAAGTGATCAGTCTGATACGTGTGTTGACAGGAATGATCTTTTGTAATACAGGGATGAAAAAGTGAAGTCCGGCAGGAAGTGCCTCTTGTTCAAACTTACCTGTGTTTACTTTGATTCCCACTTCACCGGAGTTGATGATAGTAAAAGGTTTAAGCACAAAAATTGCAAATCCGATAGCGATAAGGACAACGATCCAAGGTGCACCTTTTCCCATGTTGTTCAGAGGGTTTTCAAAATTGTTTCCTCCTGAACCTCCACCGCTATTGTTATTGTTGTTTGAGTTGTTACCCGCTTTTTTCTTTTTAAAATAGTCGTTCATGTCTGCTGGCATGTTTTTCCTTTATGTGTGTTACGTCATTCCGTACTTGATACGGAATCCCAAGAGATCCTGAATCAGGTTCAGGATGACGTGATGGTTTAATTTATGTAGGTTAAATGCTGAATATAGTCAGGGTTTTTCCCTGCCACTACATCAAAATAGGCTGTCTGAAGTTTTTCGGTAATAGTCCCTCTTGAACCAGATCCGATGATCCGTGCATCCACTTCACGTACCGGTGTGACTTCGGCTGCTGTTCCTGTAAGGAAACACTCATCACAAATGTAGATCTCTTCACGAGTAATACGTCTTCGTATGACTTCAATACCCATATCGTTCGCCAAGTCAATGACGGTTTGCTGGGTAATGGACTCCAGTGTATTATCTGATGGCGGAGAGATCAGTTTTCCTTCTCTTACCATGAAAAAACAGGCACCGGATGCTTCAGCGATGTACCCCTGGTCATCTCTGAGAAGGGCTTCATCATAGCCTGCTTCCACGGCTTCAAATTTAGCCATCTGAGAGTTCAGGTAGTTTGCTACGGCTTTTGCTTTACCCATACCCGAAGTGTTTGGTGTTCTGGTCATAGAAGATATTTTAAGCCTGATCCCTTTTTTGAGACCCTCTTCGCCAAGGTAGGCACCCCATTTCCATGCAGAGATGGAAACATTGACTGGACACTCTTTGTGGTAGAGACCCATAACCCCATAGCCAAGATAAACCAGTGGTCTGATGTAGGCACCGTCAAAGAGTTCATTTTCCTGAAGCAGTTTCACTTGCGCATCATTAAGCTCTTCAAGGCTGTAGGGTACATCCATCAGTGTCATTTTTGCTGAGTTGAGTAGTCTTTGTGTGTGCTCATTGAGTTTAAAGATCGCACATCTTCCATCTACTGTTTTGTATGCTTTGGTACCTTCAATGGCACCGTTTCCGTAATGTAAGGTATGTGTAAGAACGTGCACTTGTGCCTCGTCCCAAGGTGTCAGTACCCCATCCATCCATATAGTTTTTGCTTTATCCATATCTATGCTCCGAAACATCCCTTGTGGAATGTTAAAATTAGTTGGATATTTTAGCTAAATTGTGGTTAATGATTGGTTATGATAACTATTAGGCAAATTTCAGAAAAAGGCCTATGCAGAGCGAGAGGAATGCCGTAGTAGAGAGAAGCAGCGGGTTATGCCATTTTTCAGGGACATCTATATACTTTTCAAGCCACTCTACAATCTTCATAGCAGGGAAGATCATAAAGATGAGCATGACGATAGAAAAAACAAGGGTAATGACTGTATCCATCATCGTTACAGTCCGTAAAAAGTTTGTGCAAAGTCCAACTCTTCTTTGTTTTGAAGAGGTAGAGTTGCCTGTTCTGAACCGTTATTGTCTAAAATAATAAGTGTATTGGCCACTATTTTGAGATGGGTTTCCCCCCACTTTTTTTCAAGTCTTTCAAATTCTTTGAAAAGTGTCATATTGTCAGGCTTCTCTTTGAATTCAGGATCTTCTTTATTCATGATAGTGAGTCCGCCAAAACGCTTATCCATGTAGTACGGGCTGTATTTTTGTACCGTTGTATAGACACGATCATTTTTGTCACTTGGTTTACTTTGAATAAATGCACTAAGACCAAAAAGTATAAATCCTATGAGTAGTGCGATGGGAAGATATTTCTTCACTATGTCCCTTTAAATGATTAGTTTTGCGTTAGTATAGAGATTTTTTACTAAAGATCGCTTGATGGACATCAATCTGCTTATAATTAAAGTGTGTTATGATTCTCTCATTAAATACAGTTAGGTGAATCTTATGGCAAATTTTTTCTTTTTAGAGGGTGGTTATCTTATTTTGGCGGCTATCATACTGCTTATTACTCTCTTTGTGACAACCAGACCATTTATGTCAAAAGGCTCCGTTAAAAAAGGGCTCATCTCTGTCTCTTTGGTACTTGCTGTGGCGATCGGCGCACACTTTGCTGTGACAACAAACCGAATGGTAGAAGTCCAGGCTGCTTTTGCTGAAGATAAAGAGATCATTTGTGAAAGTCGTATGGTACGAAAAGTAGCACCTTATGTTTTAATCAAAAAATCTCGCGGCTGGCGGCTTGAGGGTGACAATTTTGTCTCTGATGACTACTCCAGACCATTCTTTTCTGCAAGATGTATCGTAGAGTAGACCTCTCGATACATTTACTACTATAATTATTACTTAATTAATTCATCACATTCCAGAAATATTCTCTATTTTCTTGATATATGTCAACTCAATTGGAATTCAAAACTGTCATAATACTCCTATGCTCGAGGGACTTTTAAGCCTGGCAGTAAATAGATATCCAACAGGAGACACAGATGGAACCGTTGATAGTTCGGCCAGAGATCGCGTTAGATCAATTCTTACCTATCTTTATAGAGTCATCACTTGTACTCGTTTTTGGGGTAGGGTATGCAGCAGTTATTACCCTTTCAAAAATGGGGTACTTTTCTAAAAAGTGGATGCCTGTTGGGTATCTGTTTTGGGCATTACAAACGTACTTCTTGTATGATTTCGCCATGATGATCCAGAGTAACCATATGACAATGAAAATTCTCATGGTTACGATGGTAGCGTATCTCTTTATTCCGCACCTGTATTTTTATTTGATATCGGCAGCGGATGAGCGTTACGATCCGGAAGACGAAGTGATACAGGAAAAACAATCATCGTAGAGTGTAAAACATTCTACCAACATAAAAGGAGGACACATGGCTAACAAAAATGTTTCGGTTTGGACTAGTGTTCCATTTTGGCGTCGTTCAGCAGCATGGGTAACTGGATTTGCAGTAATTTTGCTTAT